>JAJYIN010000079.1 GCA_021790075.1 Actinomycetes bacterium
TCTTTCGCGGCCACCAGCCAGCTGGCCCGGGTCATGAACGAGACCGCGTTTACAGTCATGTTTCAGGAGGGAAACAACCTTAACGTGCATATCGCCCAGGTTTTAGAAAACATCCTACTGGTTGTATGCTTCCAAAAGAGCACGCAGATAGGTAAGGTTAGGCTGATAACTGCCCACGCTGCCAAGCCGCTGGCGCGGGCGCTCGGGCAGCCAGGCGAAGAAGCCGATAACCTGGACGGCTCCCCCGGGGAAGGCAGTGATAACGCCCTGGACGAGTTGATGAAGGCGCAAGGAGAATGAAGTGGCACTGATCAACCTGGCGGCAGGCGAAATCAATTACAAGATCGTCTATTACGGTTGCGCCCTGGGCGGCAAGACGACCAGCATCCAGTATATTTACCGCAAGGTAAACCCTCAGGTAAAGGGAAAGCTGGTCTCGATTGCGACTGAGGAGGAACGCACCCTTTACTTTGATTTCCTGCCGCTGACGCTGGAAAAGGTGCGTGGCCTGAAGACACGCTTTCATCTTTATACGGTTCCCGGCCAACCGCAGTACAACGCCAGCCGCAAGTTGGTGATCCAGGGAGTCGACGGCATCGTCTTCGTGATCGATTCCCAGATCGACAGGCTGGACGACAATATCGAAGCGTACCTGAACATGTGGGACAACCTGGCCGACCAGGGCGACAGCCCCCTGGACCTGGGCCTGGTGCTCCAGTTCAACAAGCGCGATCTCACCAACATTTTCTCGAGCGCCGACCTGAACGAGCTCCTGAACCAGACCGGTTCGCCGACTGTGGAATCATGCGCCCTTACAGGCGTAGGCGTGTTTGATGCGCTGAAGCTGGTCACCAAGCAGGTAATCGCCAGCACCGAGGCAGCCACCCCCACCTCCGAGCCCTCCTCCTGCTGAGAATCTATCTCAAAAGGTTGTCTAGCGCGGCCGAGCGGAAAGGCCAAACCTGGCAGTCTATGGCCCGCTGCGGGCTTCTGTTTCCCCAGCCAGGATCGCGCTTACCAGGTCCCCCACGCCATTGATGCCGCCATCGATGAGCGTATAGCACCTGAGCAGATGCCCGGGTCGGTGCATGTCGCTGCCGCCCATCTCCGCCAAGCCGTACCTGACGGCCACATCACGGGCCCTCCTGCTGGCCTCCTGGTCAGGCCAGTTGCCATTGTAGACCTCGATGCCGTCCACTTGGCGCGCGACCTGCTCAATGAATTCTGCCGGCGCCCGGCCGCCGCCGATGCCGGCAAAGGGATGCGCCCAAACCACCGCTGTTTCCTCCGGCCTCGACCGGCGGTCCGGCAGCGGCATCAGCGGCTGGAGCCCCCTTAGAAACTCGAGGTCGGCTGAATAGACAAGGAAGTCTCCCTGTTCAGACGAGATCTCCACCCCGGGGATAACCAGGACTCCAGGAGAACCGGTGGTGGCGAGATAGTCATAGTCTTCCATGTCGCCATGGTTGGTCACACAGATGGTCTTCAGGCCCTTGACGCCCGCCTCGCGCAGATATTCCCCAATAGAGAGAGCGGAGCAGCGGCTGCCCGGCGACGTGTGCACGTGTGTATCGAGGCGCATCGCGGGGAACTCCGGCCGGCGGTCGGGCTAGACTTCTTCCTGCTCGTGCGCGGCCATGATCTCATCCAGGCGGGCCGAGTAACGCTCGAGCAGATCCTGGGAGTCCTCCATGGTATTGCCTTCCGCATAGATCTCGAACAGGGGCTCGTCGGGTGAAGGCAGGATCTGCACCCAGCCTTCGTCGTAGAAAATCTTGACGCCGTCCAGGCGGTCGACGTTCTCTTCCTCCAGCGCGCTTTCAGAAATCTCCCGCATGACCGCGCCCTTGAGCGACCAGGGACAGCTCTTTGATTCCTTCAGCAGCATGGTGTCTGGGATCTCAGCCACCAGTTCCGACAGCGGTTTATCAGACAGGGCCAGCAGCTCCAGTACCTTGCCCATGCTCATGAGGGCGTCGTGAGCCGGCAGGAACCGCGGGAAGATGTAATCGCCGCCCACGGCGCCGGCAAAGATCACGTCCGGCTCTGTGGCCGCCCCGGTAAGCGCCGCCTGGGAGACCTTGGTACGCACTATCCGGCAACTGGTGCTCTCGACCAGCTGCTCGGCCAGCCGCGAGACGGTCAACGGCAGCGCTATCCTGCCGCACTCATCGCTGCCGGCAGTGAGCTTGAGCAACAGGAAGAGGGTCTTTTCCGGGGAAATCTCATGGCCCTTCTCGTCCACCAGGAACAGCTTCTCAGCGGCGTTGTCGATGGCAATGCCGAGATCGGCCCCGGCGGATACGACCATTTTCTGCAAACGTGAGGAATCGGACTCCATGCGGGTGGCCGTCGCCCACGACTTGTTCTCGTCCAGGAACGTGTTCAAGGCGATGATCTCCGCCCCTAGCTGCGAAAGCATGCGGCCGGCGATCAGGGAGGCGGAACTGTAGCTGTAGTCCAACACGAAACGGAAGCGCCGGGCCCGGATCTTCTCGACGTCCCACGTGGAAAGCAGGCCCTGGATGTATTCTTCTGTGGAGCGGGCCGGGTAGATGATCCGTCCCAGCTCGGTGTAAAAGGCACGCCGGTAATTGTGGCGGTTGTAATATTTCTCGATCTCGCGCTCGGTGCTCTCGGAAATGGGGCTGCCGGGCGGCTCAAAGAAGAGTATCTGGATCACCTCAGGGTGCCAGGCCGAAACACGCACGTGGATGCCGCCGCTGGCGTTGCCGCTCTTGAGGCCGAACCGGTTGACGGCGGCCGGCGTCACCCTTAGGTCGCGCACGTTGACGCCGGTTGACGAAAGCCCGGCGATGATGGCTCGCTTGATCATGCGGGAGGCCGGGTGCTCGTCCCGGCTGCAGGTCACCTGGGCCCCTTTGTCCAGGGCCGTGCCATAGGCCATGCCCAGCTTGAGCGCCAGCTCCGCGGTGATGTCCACATTTACCAGCCCGGAGACCCCGTCCCTGCCAAACAGCGTCGACAGCGCCCGCCATTCCCAGATGATGCTGGAAAAGACATGGGCGCCGGCCTCGATTACCTTGAACGGGTAGATCTTGACATTGCTGGCGATCATGCTGTGATCGCCGATGCTGCATTCATCACCGATGGCCGCGTTGGCGTGGATGGTGGCTGCCGGCTTGATGTCGCAGTTCTTGCCGATGATCGATCCGCTCACTTTCGCTCCAGACCCTATGTATGTATTGGAGTCAATGACGCAGTGATCGGTTTCGGCATTGTCCTTGACGATGACATTGTTGCCGAAGATCGAGTATGGCTGTATCTTGGCGGCCGGGTCGATCTTGGAATAATCGCCGATGAGCGCGGGGCCGCGGATGTTGTCCAGCCCGTCCAGGTTCAGCTTCTCGCCGATGTAGATGTTCTCATGGAGACGGATGCCCGGGATATCAACCTTCACCTTGCCGTCGAGGGCGTCGTGATTGGCCCTCAGGTACTGGTTGATGTTGCCGATGTCCTGCCAGTAGCCGTCGCAGGGGAATCCGTACAAGGGCTTACCCCGCTCCAGCATCTTGGGGAAAAGATCCTTGCTGAAATCGTACTTGGTGTTCTCCGGTATATATTCGAAAATCTCGGGCTCGAATACGTAGATGCCGGTGTTGACGTAGTCACTGAAAACCTGCCCCCAGCTGGGCTTTTCCAGAAACTGCTTGATGTGCTTCTCTTCGTCTACGATGACGACGCCGAATTCCAGCGGGTTCTCGACACTCTTCAGGGCTATGGTTATCATCGAGCCTTTACTGTTGTGGAAATCGATGATATCGGTGATGTTGAAGTCAGTGAGGGCGTCGCCACTGATGACTATAAAGGTCTCGTCGAGATGCTCGGCGGCGTTGCGGACGCTGCCGGCTGTTCCCAGCGGCGTCTCCTCTACCGAGTACTCGATGGATACCCCCAGCGCGGAGCCATCGCCGAAATATCCCCTGATGCTTTGTGGCAGGAAAGCGACCGTGACCACAATGTCGGTCAGTCCGTGCTTGCCGAGCAACTCGATGATGTGCTCCATGCACGGCTTGTTGACGATGGGAACCATCGGTTTCGGCTGGTTGCTCGTGAGCGGCCTCAACCGGGTGCCCTCCCCTCCCGCCATAACTACTGCCTTCATCTAGCCCCTTTCTTCCTTTTGGAGAAGTCTACGTCCCCGGCCCTGTTTGTCAACCAAAAAGGCGCAGGCAGGACACACTTGCGCCCGGCTAGTGTTCGTTCGCTGTCCGGGAGCGCCCGGCCAGTGACAGGCCCCGCACAATGTACGCCACTCCGGAAAGCAGAGAACCGGCTACTCCTGCCCAGAACAGCCAGCGTCCAAGCTCGATGCCGCCGGGTCTGAAACCGGCCATCACCATGACGATGGCCACCATGATCAGAGCCGTATAGGACTTGCCCAGATACGAGACGCGTAGCTTCACGCCCCGCCTCATGAGCATTTTATACCCAAGAATCATAAAAAAATCCCGCGCCACTACGAGGGCGACCCCGGCGACCGGCAACGTACCCCTGACCGCCAGAACGACGATGGTGGAGCTGACCAGAATGCGGTCGGCCACCGGGTCGAGCGACTTACCCAGCTCGGTAACGGCGCCGGCGCCCCGGGCCAGGCGGCCGTCCAGGAAGTCGGTCAGTGCGGCGCCAATGAAAATAGCGGTCGCCAGCGCGCTGGAACCGTCGGGTGAACGGAAAAGCAAAAAAACTATCACCGGCGCAGCCAGGATGCGCAGGCTGGTAAGAACGTTGGCGGCAACTGCCAGGGCGGCCTCCTTTAAAACAGGCATTCCAGCGGTGTAAAGATATCACAGCCGGGACAATGCCTGTTACTGTTCTGAGGCAGCGCCTTTACACGCGGCTATGCGAAAATTGCCGTTACTGCTCCCTGAGGCAGCGGCGGCAAAGCAGGAAACCGGCCGCCAGCGAGGTGATGCCCGGCAGCAGCCTGGACATGGCCGGCATCAGCGGCCCCGGCGCCCCCACCATCCAGGCGATGGGGAGGGCCAGGGCAAAACCGATGATCATCAGAACACTGCCCAACGATACCGCCAGCAACCGCACCAGCGGATGCGCATCCAGGAATTCCGATACCTCCTTCAGGGAAGGCCCGAGGCCGGCCAGCCAGACATGCTTCCTGCCGGCAGCACAGCCAAGTCCCCTCCAAAGGAGGACAAAGCCAAGGATCAATGGCAGCAGGGCGAAAATCACCAGGTCGGTAAAACCCGTCAGCACTGTCTCACTCTTGCCATAAACGAGCCGCAGACCGAAAGCCAGGGTTGCGAGCACGCCCGCCGGCGCCGCCAGGAAGCCGGCTCCCGTTGCCAGGCGGCTCTTCATGAGACCGTGGAAGCTCCTCCTGGTCGCGGGCGGACCCACCACCGTCATGGCTCCGGAGCCGGCATCTGTGCCGGCCGCCTGGCCGGCCTGCTTTCCCGGCAGGCCGATGCCGCAGCCGGCGCAATAATGGGTCTCAGCGGTATAGCTGGCGCCACACCTGGCGCATGTCTTGAGCGGGTATGCCATTTGCAGTGAGCACGTGGTTTCCAGGAACAATTGCTGGATCGCGAAGCCTTTTTCGGAAACCGAGGGTGAAATCTTGAGGCGGCGCTCAGGTGATGCGTTTGTAGGCCCTCACAGCCAGCAGGATAAAGACAATCAGAATGCCGGCTATCCACAGCAGCGCCTGGCCGATATAGTCGGTCGTGCCGTAGAGCATCAGCGAGCGGAGCGCGTCCACGGTGACCGTCACCGGCTGATGGGCGGCAAAATCCTGCAGCCAGGAGGGCATCGTCTGGACCGGCACAAATGCTCCGCTGGCGAACACCAGGGGGAAAATCCAGATGAAGCTGGCGACCTGGACCGTTTCCGGATCGCGCACCGTCAGGCCGATCGTGGCGGAGATCCAGGAAAATGAATAACCGAACAACAGCACCAGCACCAGTGCGGCGACCCCGTGGAAAAACCCTCCCTGAAAACGGAAGCCCAGCAGCGTTCCCACGCCGACCATCAGCAGGACCACGAAGAGGTTCCTGATCAGGTCGGCTGAGGTCCGGCCGGCCAGCACGGATGAGCGCGCGATGGGAAGGGAGCGGAAGCGGTCTACCATACCCTTGGAGAGGTCGTCGGCAAGCCCGACAGAGGTCGCCGTGGAGCCAAACAGGGCGACCTGCATCAGGATTCCGGGCAGCAGGAACTCGATATAACTTCCCGTGCCGGTGGATATGCTGATGGCGCCGCCAAAAACATAGTTGAACAGGAGCAGGAACATCACCGGCTGCACGGTAGAGAACACCAGTAACTGCGGAATGCGGATGTAGCGCTTGAGGTTCCGCCTGGTCAGCATGAGCACGTCGAAGATGTTGTTCTTCACCCGTGCATGCATCCTGGTTGACATGTAGGAACCTTTGGTCATTCCTCTGCCTCCTTCCCGGTAAGGGCGAGGAACACTTCATTCAACGTGGGCCGGCGCAGATGGATGTCGGCGATCCTGATCTGTTCGCGGTCAAGGCGCCGGACGACTTCCTTCAGCGCCTGGCTGGTGCTGTCAACAGCTCCCGATATTCTCATCACGGCCGCATCGGCTTCCGCCTGCCCGGTGAACAGGTCGCTGGTGGCGGCCATGGCTTTCTCCAGGTTCCCGTCCGAGGGAATCCGGAATTCCAGCACGCTGCCGCCGATCCTGTCCTTGAGCTCAGCGGCGGTTCCCTCCGCGATCACCTGCCCGTGGTCGATGATGGCGATCCGGTCCGCAAGCTCCTCCGCCTCCTCCAGGTTCTGTGTTGTCAGCTGGAGCGTGGTGCCTTCCAGGATCAGCCCGCGGATCACCTGCCACAGTTCGGCGCGGCCGCGCGGATCCAGCCCCGTGGTAGGCTCATCGAGGAAAAGGATGCGGGGAGAGGTAATGAAACTGGCGCCCAGGTCGAGACGCCGCCGCATGCCGCCGGAGTAGGTCCTGCCCGTCCGGTTGGCCGCGCCAGCCAGGTCGAGCTGCTCCAGAATGCTCCGGGCCCGTTCGCGGGCCTGCCGGCGGCTCAGATGATAGAGGCGGGCCACCATCTCCAGATTTTCCCGGCCGGTAAGATGATCGTCGATGGCCGCGAACTGGCCGGCCAGGCCGATGATCCTGCGGACCTGCCGGGGATTCTCCACGACATCATAGCCGCCCACAGCGACGCTGCCGCTGTCGGGCGCAAGCAGCGTGGTCAAGATCTTGATCAGGGTGGTCTTGCCGGCGCCGTTGGGCCCGAGCAATGCATAGACCTTGCCCTCGGGGATCGACAGGGAAACGTGCCTGAGCGCCCGGACGTCGCCGAACCGTTTGCTGACGTTATTGACGGTGATGGCGTCCATGAAAGTTTAATACCCCCTGGAGGCGCGATCCATGTCGTTTACGGCGCCGCGCCAGGGAGGTGATAACAGGGCGAGCACGGTATGATATCAAGAGTGGGCGGGTGTGGCGCTAGAGTTCAGGCTCGTCCCGGCGCTCCGCCTGCGCCAGTTCCGCTTCCAGCTCCCGGCCGATCTCCTCGGCCACCGGCCCCTTCCGGAGCGGATGCAAGTCTATCACCGGCAGCAGGAAGGATATTGCCAGCCCTGCGATCATGAGGAACGTGGTGACGTAAAAGACCCCGGCGATGGAGCCCGCCAGGGCTTCCCTGAGGGTCTGGATGAAATGCAGGAGCGCGGCCTCGAGTTGGCCCTGCTGCGCCGACGGCGCTGCCGGTTCTGCTGCCCCGCCGGTGACAGGAATCCCTGCAGCGTGTTGGTGTTCAGGCTGGTAAGAGGCGCCGCCGGGTTGACCTTTTGCACAGCCTGCACGAAGGGATCCAAGGCGATGTTCGCGAGGCGTTCGGCCAGCGCGTTGTTCATCAGGCTTCCCATCACGGCGATGCCGACGGTGCTGCCGGTGCTGCGGAACATCTGAATGGCGGCGGTGACGACTCCCAGCTTGCTGCGGTCGTAGGCGCTCTGCACCACAATCGTGTAGATGGGGAACGAGACGCCGATGCCCAGGCCCAGCAGCACCATGTATTCCACCAGCGTCAGTTTAGATGTTTCCGCGGACAGGTGCGAGAACAGATACATTCCCACGACGGTCAGCACCATGCCGCCGATGGTGATCAGCTTGTAAGTGCCGGTGCGGCTGATCACCTGGCCGGCGAAAGTGCTGGAAAAAACCGCGCCCAGCATCAGCGGCGTTAGCGCCAGGCCGGCGTTGGTGGCGGAAAGCCCACAACGCTCTGGGCGTAAAGCGGCAGGAACGCCACGGCGCCGAACATGCCGAACGAGACCAGGAAGGTGACCGCGGACGAAACACTGAGGGCCCGGCCTCTGAACAGGCCCAGCGGCAGCATCGGCTCCCGGGCCCGTTCCTCGATGAAGATAAATAGAACCAGGAATACCCCTGTGGCCACGAAAAGCCCGATGATCACCTGTGACGTCCAGGCGTACTCGCTGCCGCCCCAGACAAAGGCCAGAAGCAGCGACACCAGGGCGACTGCCAGCGTGAGACCGCCCAGGTAGTCGATGGAGCGCCCGACGGTGGCTTCCGGCCTTATTTTCGGTAGCGTAGCCGCGATGACGACGAGCGCCAGGATTCCCAGGGGCAGGCGTCATAGCCAAAGCTGATTACATTGTCACCGGCGATAAGCATCTGCTTGGTTTGAAGGAATACAAAGGCATCCGGAGTTTTAACCCCGCTCAGTTCCTCTTCCTGCTCGAAAAAGCGTGATAAAAACGGCTATTTTTCAGCCGGCCTTTTCACAAGATTTTTCAAGTCTGGTCGGGGTGGGCGGATTTGAACCGCC
>JAJYIN010000080.1 GCA_021790075.1 Actinomycetes bacterium
GTCCGGCGCCATGGTTTCTTCCGATGTTCAACGCCGCCAGCTTCGGCGCGCATCGCCGCCAAGTTTAACATAATGGGGACAGCCACACAGCTTGAGGCTGGCTGCATAACTTAATGGGGGCGGCCCCCATCCGTCATTTCATTTTGCGCGGTTGCCCGCGCCGGACTCAAGTCGAGAGATCCTTTTTCTTCTCTTCGTACTCCGTCTTTTCAATCTCGCCGGCGGCAAAACGCCTTTTAAGAACATCCAGCGGAGTCTCCACGCCGGCGGCGCCGCCGCCGGCAACTGCCGGGGTGTAGTGCCGGTGACGAACCAGCCACACGATCATTACCACAATACCGACTATGATCGCCGCCCAAAGCGCTATCATGGCGATACCGCCGATAATATGGGCGCCGGCAAAGTGATGGCCAACTCCCCATCCGAATCGGTGAAATCCGCGTCTCATTTACAGTTACCTCCTGAGCCGCCGCGCCGCGGAGCGCGGCCGATCGAATTTCAGAAGTTTGGCGCACCCAAACCGCGGTGCGCCAAATCCTACCTGATGAAATTCTCTCTTACTCAGGTAAACAAATAGTAAAAGGAATATTAAGGATTGTTCAGGATATCAGGTCCCTTTTTTTCTCCTCGAATTCGGCCTTATCGATCTCACCGCGGGCGTATCTCGCCTTGAGAATGTCAAGCGCCGATTCGCCCCGGCCTGCCGCCGGTGGACCGGCCGCGGCGCCGCCCTGCGTCTGGCGCACCAGCCAGACCACCAGCAGCACTACCGCGATGATGATAGCAACCCAGAGGATCATCATGATGGTCATCCCGATGATGCCGCCGGTGCCCCAGCCGGAATCCCAACCCCATCCGTTCATCATTTCAATCACTCCTTCGTTGATGGATTCGAACCGCCTGCGTCGTTACAGCAAGTCTTTCCGGCGCTCAAGGTATTCAATCCTGTTAATCTCTCCCCGGGCGTAACGTTTCGCCAGTGTCTCCAGCGGAGTGTCCGCATGAGCCGCGGCCGTTTCCGGCGGGTGGCCGTCGCCGTATGCCCGGTTATGTGGCAAAAGGGTGAACAAGAGCACAACCACGATGACTATGAAAACCAGTCCCATTTTTTCTTCCTCCAATCGTCTGTTATGCGTTCACCAGATGCAGCGCCATGGTGGTGCTGCGCATCTCTGATGATCCAGTAATATTCTCCCCTGCCATAATCAAGAAACGGTGAAGCATTTATTAAGAATCAGTAAAGGCCGCGCGCCGGACAGGGTACTTGATTTCAACCGGGGAGTAGCGGAAAATGTCATTCCCCTGTTGTAACGGGCACACAACCAGGAGGAGAAATGAAGGTCAATAAAGGGCGGCTCCGCCTTCCCGGAGCCATGCTCGCCGCCCTGCTGCTGGTTCTGGCCGTTTCTGCCTGCGGCAGCAGCACCGGCGGCAATGCCGGGGACACTCAGGCCGCCGGCCAGAATGGCGGCCCGGATCAGATCGACGCATGCTCCATCGTGACCCAGCAGGACGCGACACAGCTGTTCGGCAAACCCGCCAGCCCCCAGCAGGCCCAGCTTAACGTGGACCCGAACATGCTGGGAGAATGCCTGTGGACCTGGGACACGCAGACGTCCAACCAACTGCTCCAGTTCCGCATCTGGAACGGACCCCAGTACTACGGCAACCCGCCGGCCGACTCCCAGCCGCTTGACATCGGCGACAAGGGATATACCCGGAAGAACGAGTTTTCCGGGGTCACGATCGAATGGGTCCAGAACGGCAAGACCATCACGCTGGACTACAGCACTATCGGCTCCGATGTCCCTAACGCCGCCACAAAGTCAGATGCGGTCAAAAACCTGGCCCAGAAAGCCTCCCAGCAGATGTGATTACTGCTCTGCGGCCGGGACAGCGGGTATCTGCGCCAGCGCCTCGCGGAAAACTTCATAGGCGCACACTATTTTAAACCAATTGCAATAACAGGGGCCGCATTCATTATTTGAGGCAATAGTAGGTGCCGTCAAGTCCGTGCGCTTCCCAGACGGCGCAGGTGGGACACTGGCAAATCTGCTTTTTATTCAAATCTCCGCAGTCTGACCCGCCAACCGTTCCGGAGCAGAACAGTTCTTTCATGTCAACTGATTTTGGTTCTTGGAAGCCGAGCTCGCGACCGATGCCGCTGTTCTCCAGTGCCCCCATCTCCATTTCATAAGCCTCAGGATGGTCATGATACCGCTCCAGCACTTTCCCGACCGCCTTCCTGGTTTCCACCCACTTTTCCTGCTTGGCGCCGATACAGGCGCTGCCTGTCTCGACCGGGCAGACCGGGCAGAGACACTTGGCATAATTGCTGATGTTGAGAACGACGGCCGCCATCTGGTCATCCCACCTCCTCAGCGCTGCCCAGCAGGCAATAATAACTCTTACCAAGCCCTTCTCTCATCAGGAGGGGACACGCCGGGCACAGACATTTGAGACGGCCACTGAGATCGCCACAGTAAGATATCCCCACGGCGCAGTATATGCCCGGCATTGTTTCCGGCGGCGGCATCAGACCTTCTTTCTCGATCGCTTCCGCATGCGGCGCCAGCGCTTCCTCGAGTTCCCGCACGCAGGCGCTCGCGCGGTTCACCGGGCAGCCGCCGCACAAGCACATGTTAAAGGAATCACGGTTGTAAGCGACCCGCGCCATAATGATTTATTGACCGTATTAGTGGAATTAAACCCCGCTGGAAGAACCGCACCCCGCACGGCCCATCCAGCCTCCGCCTGCTTGCTCTCGCATCGCCCGCCCTTCCGCGGCCTGCTTGCACCCCGCACCAGATGTCTAGAGGGCGACCCCGCGGGGCCGCCCTCTTCCTGGAAATCAGTCTTTCTGCCGGGCTTATGAAGCCGGCGGCGGCGGAACGACGACGCTGCACTGCCAGTTGGCGCAGTCGAAAGTGATCTGCTTGAGGTTGTCAAGCTTCATCAATTGAGGCCGGTCGTACATTTTCCGCCGGCTGCTGTTTTCATAGATCATTCTCTCATCCTTTCATCCTGGTGCTGGACGGCCGCTTGTTAGCTGCCCGGATATGTTGTGGGATAGCTGAACAGAGCGCCGCCGCTCCCGGCAGTCGCATATACGGTGGTTTTGAAAGCAACCACTCCCGCAGGCACGTTGTACTGCAGCGTAAATTGACTGCTGCTGCCGGCGGCGACGTTGCCCAACGACACCGGCATGGTAGTGGCGGCAGTGACGCCGCTGGTGCAAATCGAACCGGCGACGGTCAGGTTCTGGGCCGTGCCCGTGTTGACTGCATTGCTGATACGGTAGTCAACTGACAGCCTCCCGTTCTGATAATCAGCAAGGCTGGCCCAGTAGACACGCGTCTGGCTGAGTGACAGACCTGGCTCAACAGCCACCGAGGTGACCGTGGCCGCGGCGCCGTTGGTACCGTCAAGGGCCAGATCGCCTTGCGTGGGATCTCCATTGGGATAGATGCCGTACACATCCACCGAAGCATAATTGGCGGATATGGCGCCTGCCGACGCGGTAACGTTAGTGGCGGGAAGGTTGCCGCTGGCGCCGGCCGTAACCGGAGCCCCCAGCGCGCTGCCGCTCAGGTATAGCTGTACCGGGGACCCGGGCACGAAACTCGCGCCAGTCAGGCTATTGCCGCTCAGGGAAAGGACGGGCCGCGTGACGTGGCTAAGGCTCATCACATAAGCCTCGGCGTCAGCAATCTGTTCCTGCGTGAGCAGGTTGCTGTCGCCAAAGGAGGGCATGGGTGCGGGAACTCCTCCCGGATTGGAGCCATGCTGGATGAACGGGTCGATGTTTCTGGCAAAGAGGGCCGGGTTGATGTCATAGAGTTGCGGATCGATTGAATAGTTCGGGTTGGGGTTCTGGACATCGTTTAGCCCGGGGAAAGCGCCGGTGGGCTCACCGTTGCTGCCATGACAGACGGCGCAATTGTTGTTGAACACGATTTGTCCCTGCGCGACATCTCCGTGCATGCCGGCGGCCGCGCCGGTAGTCGTATTGCCACTGCTGGGAATGGTTGATGAAGGGCCGCCATTATTTGCCAGTGCTGCCGCGGCGAATATCATGGCCAGCATTAATGCCAGGGCCAGAATGAGGAACTGCTTCTTTGTGGGCAAATTTCCCACCTCCTAAAACTCGGAGTGTTTTCCAATTGTCAATGGGTTAGAGGGGAAAGAGCATATTTATACACACATATTCATACCTCCCATTCTGATGAGGTTGCCAAGGTTGCCTTGGGTATGAGTGGCGGCAGGAAGGCCGTCAAGAATTGATCTCAAGCCAATGAAGATGTGAAATGGCGCGGGGAGAAACTAACGGGATGGAACTTCATGCTGTCGAGGATCACCCGAAGAGGATCATGCTGCTTGAGGAGCTTTATAGAATCGCTATTACTCCTTTCTTGCCGATTTTGCGTATAAATCTTACCAGATTGGATTTATTAACAAAAATACCTGTCTCTTATCGGTCTCTGAAGCTCCGCTAATATGAAGTGCAGCGCCGACGCCTTCCGTATCTGCCCATCAGCTTTTCCGATTCACTGAAAGCCTCGGGATGGTCGTGGTACTGCTCCAGCACTTTCCCGACCGCCTTCCTGAATTCCACCCATTTTTCCTGCCTGGACCTGATGCAGGCGCTGGCCCGGTTCACCGGGCAGCCGCCGCACAGGCACGTATTATAGGCATCGCGGTTGTATCCGACTGCTGCCATACCTGGCATAGTTATTGACCGATTCAGTCGAACTAAACCCGGAGACTGACGGCCGGCCGGATCTCGCTACCACAAATAGGCCATCGAAAAACCCTAATCAAAGACAGTTCCACCAGTTTATTTGCGACCCGCGACCGCCGGCGCCTTTTGCTTGGCCGCCCGGACACGATCGGTGTGGTTTAACAGGCGCTTCCTCAGCCTCTGGCTCTCGGGAGTCACTTCCAGCAACTCGTCATCCTCGAGGAAATCCAGGCACTGCTCGAGGCTCAGGATGACCGGCGGCGTCAGCATGATGGCGTCGTCGGCGCCGGCCGCGCGCATGTTGGTAAGCTTCTTTTCCTTGGTGACGTTTACCTCGAGGTCCTCCTCGCGGGAATTGAGCCCCACGATCATGCCGGCGTACACCTGGGTCTGAGGGCTGATAAAAATCGCGCCCCGCTGCTGCGCGTTGTTGAGCCCGAAGGCGACCGCCTTGCCGGACTCGCTGGCGATAAGGGCGCCGTTGCGCATCCGTGCCAGAGGCGGGCCCATGGGCTGGTACCTGACGAAAATCGAGCTCATGACCGCGGTGCCCCGCGAGAGGGTCAGCAGTTGGTTCCTGAGGCCCATTAACCCGCGGGTGGTGATCTCGAAAATCAGCCGGGTGGTGCCGTCAGCGTTCTCCTCCTGACTGAACAGCACGCCTCGACGGCGGCCGACTTCGCCGGTGATGGCGCCCACTCTGTCGGTGGCGACGTCTACAGTGAGCTCCTCCACCGGTTCATGCTTGATCCCGTTAATTTCTTTGGTGATTACCTGCGGCTTGCCGACCTCGAGTTCATAGCCCTCGCGCCGGAGGCTCTCAATGAAGACCGACAGGTGCAGCTCGCCGCGGCCGGAGAGGATAAACTCGCCGCCCTCCCCCATCTCCATCCGGAGGGAAACGTTGGTTTCAAGCTCCCGCCTGATCCGTTCCAGAAGCTGGCGGCTGGTGATGAACTGCCCCTCCTGGCCGGCGAACGGGGAAGTGTTGGCTGCCACCGCCATTTTCAGGGTCGGCTCCTCGATCTCGATGGTAGGGAGCGCCTCGGGGCTGCTGCTGTCACAGACGGTCTCGCCGATGCCGGCGTTGCGGACGCCCGTGAGTGAGACGATATCGCCTGCGTGCGCTTGATCGATCTCGAGACGTTTGAGCCCTTGGGAAACGTAGACCTTGTCGACGCGGGCCTGCTCGGCGCTGCCATCCTTCTTCAGCAGGGTGATGGTGGCGCCGGGTGCGACCGTGCCCCGCCTGATGCGGCCAATGATGTGTTTGCCCTGGTAACTGTCGGCCTCCAGCGAAGTCACCAGCATCTGAAACGGCTGGCTGCTGTCTCCGACGCTGGGCGCCGGCACGTGCTCGAGGATTGCCTGAAAAACCGGGGTGAGGTCGGCATGACCGCCGGCATCTTCCGGCATCTGCCGCCAGGCCTTGCCCTCGCGCGCCACCGCGTAATAAATGGGAAAATCAAGCTGCTCGGCGTCGGTGGCCAGGTCCAGGAAGATGTCATGGGTCAGCTCGATGACCTCGGCGACCCTGGCATTGGGCTTGTCGATCTTGTTGATAACGACGATGGCCTTGAGCCCCAGCTCCAGAGCTTTTTTAAGCACGAACCTGGTCTGTGGCATGGGGCCTTCCTGGGCGTCGATGACCAAGATGGCGCCGTCGGCCATGTTCAGGGTCCGCTCCACCTCACCGCCGAAGTCAGCGTGACCGGGCGTGTCGATGATGTTGATCTTGGCATCGCCGAACTTGACAGCCGTGTTCTTCGCCAGGATGGTGATGCCCCGCTCCCGCTCCTGGTCAAAGGAATCGAGGATGAGCGTCTGGTTGAAGGCCGCCTCGTTCTCGCGGAAGGTCTTGGACTGCTTCAGCAGGCCGTCGACGAGAGTGGTTTTGCCGTGGTCGACGTGGGCGATGATGGCTACGTTTCTCAGGTTCATTTCTTATGTCCGCATCTTTCTCTTCTCATGGAAAAAGGCCCCGGTGGGGCCCTTTTTAAAATTTGTCTGGCCGCGCTAATCTCAGGTCATTGTAGCAGGCGGACGGGATGAAGAGGAACCGGGGTTTATCCAAGAATTTATTAAGCGTCTATATGCGGAGGCGGGCGGCATGGAAATCTCAGGCGCTTTTCCGCTTTGCGATGAGATCCCGAATCTCTGGAACCAGATCGTTGGGTACTTCTATAAAAGTCTGACCTTGCGCCTCATAAGCCGCCTCATCCTCAGCGACTGCTTCATCTTCTGTTTGTTCCTCATAGTAGGCGAGAACGCGTTTTACGCGAGCTTTGTCCCATCCGGCTGGAAATTTGTCTTGTCTTGTCATTATTTCGAAGCCGGTTGTTCCGGTTATGCTGCCACTTCCTCGTTTATGTTCCACCCGGGGAATAGCAGCACAGCGGGATGGCACTTGAGTGCCCGGGCAAGAACCTTGGCCCTTTCCACCCCCAGCTTCACCCTGTCATTCTCAATCGCAGACAGAGTTGACTGAGGAATTCCGGTCAGTTCGGAAAGCTGGTTCTGACTGAGATTCTGCAACTCCCGGATGATCCTGACGGACTCACCAACTGAAACATCTATTCTCTTTTTTGCCTTCTGAAAATCCTTCATTATTTCCTCCGATAGTCGTGTGCTGTTACGTCGACGACTTCAATCAATATTTGTTGAGCTTTAATCCGGTAAATGAGCCGGTAGCCAAGACCTAGCCGGGAAGATCTGTGTCCTTTCCATTCTCCTTTGAGATTCTCATCGTGAAAGTCCTTGATCTTTCGCAGCCCGGCCGGACCTGAGATTATAACAATGTCCTTCCATTTCTCGTAGCGCTTCAAGACTTCCGCAGGCGCTTTCCTCAACGACTTATCGGCCCGCCTGTGTTCGTATACCTCCCACATAACATATTTATACTATACTGTTTTTAATATGCAAAGACAGAGATAGCTGTTTATCCCGGTGCAAAAAAGTTCGAACCCTGTCCGCTGTCAAGATTTCGGGCACAAAAAAATGGCTTAACTAAGCCATTTGCGAGGGGGAAGAAGATGGTGGATGCAATCGGCAACTATTCGAACTTGTATTTCCTAAATAAGCTTGTAAAGGTTATTGATAAACTCTCCGCATAACAGCTTATTTGCAGGCTATTACTATAAAAATAGATAGATCACTCTAAAAATATAGGAATAGAATCGACTTGCCATGTTATCTTAAAAACGGCGTGAACATGCTCTTTTTGAGATATGTTTATTCATATAAAAATGTACTGATCAGTACAAAAAAGCATTAGTTCCCGTGCAGCTTACAGAAAAGACAGAATCCCCTGCAAACCCTTCCTTATGTCTGCCTCGCTAATCTCTTCCCTATAATATAGGCTCTCTGCTCCGGAGCTCTTTGCTTCTTCAGCGATTTCAAGATTCTCCAGTACAGAATCTTTGCTGAGAGGTTTTCGAAGCTCTTTCTTTTTCAGAGTCTCAAATATCTCCTTGGGGACAAAGTTATTATTCTTCATGACCATGGCCAGATCATAGAAATCCCGATATCTGGCCCTTTCATTCACGGCTCTGACTTTCTCGGCACAGATTTCTTTGGCTGCCATAGCTGAAACTGATACCGGCACCCCGTAAACGTTTTTATACTCTGCCTTCTCTGCCCGAAGGATCAGCTCCTGAGTCAGATCGACATCAAGTTTGATGGAGTTTGGCTGTTCCAAAGGACCTGTGAACTTCAGCCTTTGAATCTTGAGAGTGAAATCAGACTGATAGCTTTTTAAGATCTCCAGGAAATCATAAGGCTCAAAAACATCTCTCAATTCGTCTTCTGTAATTTTGCCGGTGGTCTGAAAATCCAGGTCCTCAGAAAACCTCAGCTGATCAAGATAAATGTGGTGAATCGCGGTTCCGCCTTTGAAAACCAGTGTATCCTTGAGTTTTGAGCTGTAGATAATTTGTAGGACAACGGCCAGGAAATAATCTTTCTCGGCGATGGCTAGAGGATAGCGGAAGCTGTTTTTGTTGAGGATGGAGAGCTGGGCTCTACTTAGTAAATCGATCTTCATAGTAGAGCC
>JAJYIN010000081.1 GCA_021790075.1 Actinomycetes bacterium
AGGCGGCTGCACGGCCACGGCCAGCGGGGTCAGCTGTCCGGTGAGCGGACTTTCCACCGGCTCGCACAGCATCCAGGTAAAGGTCAAGGATGTGGCGGGCAACCAGGGCAGCGGCAGCGGCTCCTTCACCGTCAGCGACAACACGGCCCCGGTGATCGGCGGCATCACGCCGGCGGGCGGTAGCTGGATCAACACCTCATCCGCGAGCATCGTCGTCTATTACTCCGATGATCTTTCCGGAATCAATACCGGCAGCAACACCTGGATTCAGCTGGATGGTTCAACGCTGAGCGGCTGCGCCAAGACGCAGACATCCATGAGTTGCCCGGCCGCCGGCCTCAGCGACGGCAGCCATACTCTGAGCATCAGGGTGACCGACAATGCCGGCAACCAGGCCAATGCAACGTCGGCGTTCTCGGTGGACACGGTCAAGCCGACGATCTCTGGCCTGGAGCCGAGTGGGACGATCACCACCGCGTCCACGACTGTGTATGCAAACTACAGTGACGCGGGCTCCGGCATTAACAGCGCCAGCGCCCAGGTCTACCTCGATGGATCGACTGTAAGCGGATGCACGGCCACGGCCACACAGGTGAGCTGTCCGGTAAGCGGCCTTTCCCTGGGATCGCACAGCATCCAGGTAAAGGTCAAAGACCTGGCGGGCAACCAGGGCAGCGCCAGCGGAGGATTCACTGTCGACACCTCACCGGGTGCGGACACCACTCCGCCAGACATTACCAATGTCTCACCCACCGGTTCGATGAGGTCGCATTCCGCCTCTATAGTAGTCTATTACAACGACGGCACCGGATCAGGAGTGGACACCGGCAGCGTTTCCGTAACACTGGACGGCAATCCGGTCAACGGATGTACTGTCACGGCCACACAGGTGAGCTGCCCCATCCAGGGTGTTATAAGGGGCCGTCACGAAATCCATGTTTCCGTTTCCGATAATAGCGGAAATACGAGCAGCACGACCACATCATTCACGACGTCAAGCAATTACTACTGGACCTGGTACGACGGCCAGAACGCCGCCAACTGGATTCTGATGGGAAATCCGCTGTCCGGTCCCAACCTGATGGATTTCAAGCTCTCAATTGAAAACGAGGATATGGACCTTGCCGCGTCTGCAGTCTACGGACATGCCCCCGGCGAAGTGCCCAGAGGCAAAAGCATCACGCCGAGTTATCCCGGAGTCATGAATGGACCCGTGATGGCATCCTCTATGACGGGAGACAGCGCCATCGTCAGCCAGAGAAGCATCTGGCGTGGCAATAGCGGCGGCAAATCCATTGAGGAAGTTCCAGGGATCGACGAGAACCGCCTGTCATCGCATTATTACTGGACCTGGTATGACATGCTGACAGGTGACTACAAGAACTGGGTCCTGGTCGCCAACCCTAACAGTTCTGAGATCTGGTACCGGATCAAGATCGCCGGCCAGGAAGTGCAGCGCGGCACTTTGCAGGCCTCGGGGCAGCCCGGCGACCGGGTGACGCCCACGTTCCCTGGCGTCATAGGAGGGCCGGTGGAAGTGGAAGCCGCGGCCGACCAGTACTTCAGCACGCCCGCCAAAGCCATCGCCTCACAGCGGGTGCTGATGCATGGCGACAACGCATTCAACGAGGTCCCCGGCATACCGGCAGAGGAATTGTCAGACCAGTATTTGTGGACCTGGTATGACATGCGGACCCCGGGCGCCGTCGACTGGCTGCTCGTGGCCAACCCAAGCGGGACAGACCAGGTCGACTACCAGATCGAGATAGGCAGCAAGGGCTGCGATCCCAACCCGGCAAACAGGCCCGCCGGTTCGGCCTGCAAAACCGGGACTCTGGATCCGGGTGAAATGGTGACTCCTACCTTCCCCGGGATCATTACCGGACCGGTCTCCGTCAAGGCGGTCTTGCATGGAACGAGTACGCCGGCCAAGGTCATCGCCTCACAACGCACACTATGGGGACCATCCTTCGAGGAGACGCCGGGGCTGCCCGCCGGCGCCCTGTATAACGGTATGTCCAGCGGCTACTACTGGACCTGGTATGACCAGGCATCAGCGGGCGCGGTAAACTGGGTGCTGGTGGCAAACCCGGGGGGCGCACCGGTTAACTACAGCATCAAGATCGCCGGCCAGGAAGTGCGGCGCGGCACCCTTGAGGCCTCGGGGCAGCCCGGCGACCGGGTGACGCCGACCTTCTCGGGGATCATGAACGGCCCTGTCGAAGTGACCGCATGGAGCGGCGATGTCAACAATGAAGCGGGCGGAACGCCGACAGATGTTGTGGCCTCCCAGCGGTATCTGTGGAGCGGCTACTTCAACGAAGTGCTGGGTACGACTCTGAACTAAAACCACGCCCGACGGGCAGCGATAGGGCGGCTCTTTATTTGTGAGCCGCCCTTCTTCATTTCATTTCTTCACTTTCCGCTAATTCGCAGAGCCACCGCATGAGCCGCCTCCTCCAATGAATCGTCCAGCGCGGGGAGGGGAGAGGCCTTCCCAATGGCCTGCCCCTGGCGGTGTTCCAGGGATCGAGCCAGAAGCCAGTCGGTGAGCCCCGGATTCTTGGGCAGTAGCGGACCATGCATGTAAGTGCCGATGGCGTTGCGGTAGACGATCCCCTCCAGGCCGTCCTCAGCGTTGTTTCCGAAACCCGTGAGCACGCGGCCAAGAGCCTGCTGGCCCGGGTCCAGGAAAGTCTTGCCGGAATGGTTCTCAAAGCCTGCCAGCACCAGACGGCTGCCACCGATATCCGCTTCCACCACGATATTGCCGATGCAGCGGCGGCGCCCCGCCACCGTATGCGCCCGGAAAAGCCCGATCCCTTCCATGGTTTCCCCTGCACCCGTGCGGTAATAGTCACCCAGCAACTGATAACCGCCGCAAATCGAAAGCAGAACGGCGCCTCTTTCGACAGCCTCGGCCAGCCCTTCACGCTTGGCTGCCAGATCGCGGCATACCAGCTGCTGCTCGCGGTCCTGGCCGCCGCCCAGGTAATAGAAATCATAATCGTCCCAGGAGGGGGTCTCGCCGATGCCGAATTCATCGACTAGGACCTCGATGCCCCGCCAGGCGCACCTCATGGCCAGCGTGATGATATTGCCACGGTCGGCGTATATGTTCATCAGGGAAGGATAGAGATGAGCAATCCTTACTTCCATACCAGGTCTCCCATCTCGTTTTCCGGCCGGAAATGCTGGGCGATGGCCTGCCTAAGCGCCAGCATGGCGGTATAGGTTGGCAGGACATAGAGCGTTTCTCCCATCTGAATGCGCCGGAGGCCTTCCTCCAGCGCCGCCCGCAGGCCGGGACGGACGTCAAGTAAAGCGGGCTCGATGCCCGCATATTTGAGCCGCATGGCCATCTCCTCGGCCCGGCTGCCGCTGCATGCGACGCTGGCAACGCCGCCGGCGAGCATCTCCAGGTCCACGTCCCAGATCCAGGAGATGTCCCTGCCGTCGGCGATTTTATCGTTCAGGGCAATCATCAGGCTCTTTTCTCCCGGCTCATCCAGCAAGGTGCGGACGACCTCGTTAAAACCGGCTGGATTCTTGACCAGGAGCAGACAGACTTTCTTTCCCCCTATGGGTATCTGTTCCACTCGCCCAAACGCGGCGGAAAAGCCCCCCAGGCCCTTCTGAATAGCCTGGGGGGAGAAGCCCATGGCGGTCGCCGCGGCGGCAGCGCCCAGGGCGTTGTAAACGTTGTAAAGACCCGGAAGCGGAATTTCCACGGCCGCCTTCCCGGCCGGCGTCGCCAGATCAAAACTCGATCCGCGCATGCCGTCAAGACGGACGTTTTCAGCATAAACCATGGGGGAAGGGCGCCTGTTGCCGCAATGGGAACAGTGGTATTTCCCGAGATGTCCCATGAAAAATACCTCGTAATCAAAGGGATTTCCGCAACGCGGACAATATTTTGAGTCAGAAGCGTGCTGCATGACCAGGCCACCGGCGCCCGCATCCTCGATGCCGTAACAAAGAGACCGTTCCGGCCTCAAGGCGGCCATTTCCGCCACCAGAGGGTCGTCGGCGTTCAGGACGCTGACCGTTACGTTACCAAGACTGCTGACAGCGGTCCGCCACAGCTCCGCCAGATGTTCCAGCTCGCCGTAGCGGTCCAGCTGATCCCTGAACAGGTTCATGAGCAGGACGACTTCCGGTTTAAGCAATGCCGCCACTTCCGGAAACACCGCTTCATCGACCTCAAAAAGGCCTGTCTGGGAGCGGGGCCTGCCCATGAGAGATGAATCCTTAAGTAGCGCCGTCGCCACACCGGCAGCCAGGTTGGCCCCTTCCCGGTTTCTGGCGACTTTTTTGCCATTTTTCTCCAGAATCCGGGCGATCATGGCGCAAGTCGTCGTCTTGCCGTTCGTTGCTGAAACCACGGCGCTCCCATGGGTCAGCCGCCTGCTCAGCCGGCCCGCGACGCTTCTGTCAATCGTCCTAACTACGCGTCCAGGAAGCGTTGTTCCGCCATGTCCGACGCGGTTGGTTGCCAATGTCACTGCCCGCGCCAGAATGACCTTTGCCGCCATCGCAGGCATCGTTTCCTGTACGTGTTCGTGTATTTTTCCAATCATGTCAAACCAGTACTTTTCACCGAAATTCCAGGCCGATTGGTAGTATAGCATCCCGTCAGCGTGTGAGGGCCTGATAGAACGGAACTGCATGCGGCCGCCCGTTCAGACGGGAAGCCCCCGGAAAGAGCGCTCCAGCCTCCCCCAACCATGCACGATAATATACGTTATGTAACCTTACGATTTTCTTTTCCTTTTTCTGGCTGATATTGTTATTTCCTTGTTGATAAGGGGTATTACTCCCCCCGATTAAGCTCTAACCGGCCCCTGTCGATAGAACGGGCGTGAATAACTTCGGTTTGAATCATCCGAGCAGAATACCGATCAGACTTTTTGCTGCGGCATTGGTTGCCGCTGTCTCCGCATCGCTTGCAATCGTCTCGGCATCTGCGGCCCAATCAATGGAACCGGCCGCGCAACCTCCCACATCGGACGAGATTGCCGGCAACCTGGCGCAGCAGCAGATCGCCCTTGACAGCTCCCGCACCCAGCTGGCCGTACTCGACCTCCAGATAAGTCACAGCGAGACCAAACTGGATCAGGACCGGATGGTTCTGGCGGACGCCAGGACTCAACTCCAGAATGCAGAGGACGCGTACGACGCCACGCTCAATCTCTATGAGGGCCGCATCACAGCCATTTACAAGATTGGCGACAGCGAGCTGTATCAGTTGCTCTTCTCCAGTGAAGACGTTTCCGTCGCCCTCGATCGCATCTCTTACCTGAGCACCATCTCGGAAAACGACCGCCGGCTGGTGGACCAGGTCCAGGCGCAAGCTGAACAGGTTCGCAGGTTGCACGAGCAAGTGGATAATATGAAGCAGGCCAGCGCTCAGGGCATGAACGCCCTGATGCGGCAGCGTGCGGATCTGGTCCAGCAGATTCAAACCGGACAATCAAATGTCGACAAATCGATGACGGATCTGGCCGCCGCCGAGCAGCGGGAAAATGATGAGGAGACACAACGGCTGGCGGCACAGGAAGCGTCACCGGACCGCATGGACCCTTCGGCGGGCATCAGTATGATGGGCCCATCGGTTATCGTCAGCCCCAACCCTCCCGCCGGACTCCAGCCCACCGGCGCCGTCCTCCGGGGTGTCGCCAGCTGGTATGGACCCGGCTTCCAGGGGCATCATACCGCCAACGGGGAAATCTACAACATGTACGGCTACACCGCGGCGCACAAGTATCTGCCTTTCAACACCTGGCTGAAAGTCACTTACAACGGACGCTCGGTGTTTGTGAGGATCAATGACCGCGGCCCCTATGTGGGCAGCCGCATCCTCGACCTGTCCCTGGCCAGCGCCCAGGCTATCGGCCTGAACGGGATCGGTTATGTAACCGCTGAAATCTACCGCTAGTCAGAACAAGCGGCAACGCAAGGGCCGCCTGCTCACGTAACGGTTCCTATTCGCTGCCGAACTTCACCAGGCTGAGGATATCGTAGCCTTCCAGTTTCTTGCGGCCTTCCAGAAACTCGAGCTCGACGATAAACGCCACGCCGACCACCTCTCCCCCCAGTTTCTCCACCAGGTCGCACTTGGCGCGGGCGGTCCCTCCGGTGGCCAGCAAGTCATCGTGCACCAGCACCCTGGTGCCAGGACCGATGGCGTCCTGGTGAATCTCGAGGCTATCGGTGCCGTATTCCAGATCATACTCCGCCGCTACGGTGAAAAAAGGCAGCTTCCCCGGTTTGCGGGCAGGCACGAAGCCGGCGCCTAACGTATACGCCAGCGCAGCTCCGAGGATAAATCCGCGGGCCTCCGCCCCCAGCACGATGTCCACCTTCCTGCCTACCCCAAACTCCGCCAACTGGTCAACCGTGTAACGGAGCGCTTCCGGGTCCTGCAACAGCGGCGTGATGTCCTTGAAGAGGATGCCTTCCTTGGGAAAATCGGGGATATCGCGGATCTTGCTGGACAGGTCCATGCGCTGCTACTCCTTTCTTCATGAAAAATGACTGGTTGAAAAAACCGGCGGGTCCCTCCCCCACTCCGGCAGACCGTCCGGCGGGACCACATATTAACCTGAGGTAAAGCTCCTCAGGTCTTTGATAAGCAGCAGATGCTTGAGATGTGAAGATATCGTGGCCAGGTTCTCCAGCGCCGCGATGCCGTCCTTGCGTGTCTGGGGATTCTGCGAGCGCAGGGTCGGCGAGAGGATCTGCAGCAGCAGCGCCGATTCCCGGCCCACGGAGCTCTTGAGCGTGCGCAGGTTGCGCGCCGCTATGCCATATTGGGCCAGGTCGGAGGCCGCGGCCATCACTTCCACATCAGTCTGATCATAATGCTTGATGCCGCCGCTGGAAGTGCCGGAGATGAGCCCGTAATCTTCCAGCTCGCGCACCAGGTTCTCATCGGCGCCGGAAGTCTCCAACGCTTCCTCAAGGGTGAATGACCGGTTCTCCGAGGCGGGTGTCTGCAGGCTCACCTTCTTGAAACGGCGGCTGCCAGCCGGGCGGACGGCCACCGTCGCCTTGCGGGAAAGCTCCTGCCTGATCACCCTGAGCGGCAGGAACTCATCACGCTGCAGGGTGAGGATGGTGCGCAGGCGCTCGATGTCGGCCTTGGAGAAGAGGCGGTAACCGCCGGCCGTCCGCCGCGGCGCGATCAGCTTTTCTTCCTCCAGGTAACGCACCTTGCTGATACTGATATCGGGGAAATCCGGCTTCAGCTGCTTGACGACGGCGCCGATCGTCATCGCCTTACCTGCAGGCGCGTTTTCGGACCAGCTCATCGCTCAATGAAGGTTAGCTTGTATTTGCCGATCTGGACCTGGTCGCCGTCGGAGAGTTTCTGCGTCTCCACCCGCACACGGTTGACATAAGTCCCGTTGAGGCTGCCCTGATCCTGGATATAGTAACCGTCATCCTTCAGCAGCAGCAGGGCATGATTGCGGGAGACCGTGATATCGTCTAGAAAGATGTCACTGGCCGGATGGCGGCCGATGGTGGTCTTCTCACCGGCGGGCTTGAAGGATTCGCCGGCCATGTCACCACCGCTGCGGACCGCCAGGGAGATCCCCTCCCCGGCCATCTCACGCAGGGAGGTAGTATCCAGCTCTTTCTCCTCCGCTTCAGGCGAATAACTGATAGTAGTCTGCGAACCATCGTCGCCGTCGTGAAGGAGGGCGCCGCACTTGCTGCAGTACTTGCCTTGCTCAGCGTTCTGAAAGCCGCATTCATGACAGTATACGCTTGTCACGTTATCTCAGCCGCCTCCACCGGACTTGAACTTCTTCGCCACTTCTTCCTCCACCGCCTCCACCACTTCCGGGCGTTCCAGGACCTGGCGCCGCCAGGAATCGGTGGTGTTATTCTTGACATACGGCTCCGCCAGAGCCTCCTCCAGGCTCTTGCCATCATGGATCTCCTGAAGGATGAAACTGAGAACCCTCTCCTCGACCACATCGACACCAAGGTCTTCAAAAAGGCGCTGAATCGCCGAGACGAGTTTTGGATCATCATGTCCGGGCACTGGATTACCCCTCCTTACGATGGATGTACATGAGATGGATACCCCTGGGTGAACTGATGCGGTTACTTCTTGTTTTCCGGATTACCGCCCATTGGAAATGGTTCCCTCCTGGAAAGAATCTCGCTCAGCTTGGAAACATCAGCGTCCGAGATCAGGGATTCGCCCGAATCCCTCTTCCTGGAGAGCCGCTCCACCAGTTCAGCCCGCAGGATATCTATCTTTCCATGCAGGATCCTGCGCTCGAAACTGAGTTCCTGTTCATGTGACACAAGTTCGTGGATCATCGCTTTGAGCTCTTTGTCAGACAGGCTCGACAGCTCTGGAATATTCTCCAACTTTACCTCCACGTCCGGGTTTGAAGATATTATATTCCCCGTTCAACAAAGGTTCAACTTTACCTTTAGGAAAGGAGCTGGCGGCGGTTGCCAGGGCTGCCGATAGCACTTACAGGGAGAGGTGACTTATTTCCTTGATCCACAAGCAGACAATTTACGTATCCCAGCTTCGGGCTGCTGATCTGGTCCTCGAGAAGTTGCGCCGCGCCCTGGCTCCTGAGTTCCTCGGCCTCGTCTCCACCAGCGGGCATACCCTGGCCGTCACGGTCATCCCCGAGCGCCTCGACCCGGATGTCTTCGCCTCCCTGGCTGCCAGCTCCTTCGCAGCCACCAGCCAGTTGGCCCGGGTCATGAACGAGACC
>JAJYIN010000082.1 GCA_021790075.1 Actinomycetes bacterium
TCATGACGACCTCAGGCATGGCGGTGTCGGCGCTCACCTGCCTGGCGCTGCTCTTCCTGAGCCCCACCACTTCCCTGGTGGTGCTGGTGGTCGAGCTGGTCGCCCTGGGCATTGGCATGGGCATGTTCACGCCTCCCAACAACAGCGCCATTATGGGGGCCGCGCCGCCTGACAAGCTGGGCGTGGCCGGAGGCATCCTGAACATGACCAGGTCGCTGGGGCTGATCTTCGGGGTCGACATCTCCGGAGTTATCTTCACTTCGCTGGAGCACAAGTACATCGTTGACAAGGGCTACCCGGATGTCCAGCATATCTTCGCCAGCAACAACATCCCCCTGGCGGACAAGGACGCTGCCTTCATGCGCGGCTTCCTGTTCATGATCGTGGTCCTGCTGATCATCAATCTGACGGCGGCCCTGCTGTCTGTCCGCAAGAAGGAAGGCGTGCAGCTCAGCTCTGAAGCCATCAAGGAGTTCGAGGGCATTTAACGCCCGGTTAGTCATGGAAAGGCAATGCCTGCTCACTGAGCTTAACCGGGTGCTCCTGGCAACAGACGGCTCGGACTTCAGCGACGGCGCGGTCCGCGAAGCTTTGGGACTGGCCCAGTCCTGTTCCAGCCACCTGCTGGCGCTGACCGCGGTCGAGACCAACCTTGGATACACCACCCTGGCGCCCAATGTGGCTGGCAAGCTGGGGGAGGTCATCCAGGATCAGGAGCTTCAGGCAAGGAAGGATCTGGAAACTGTCAGGTCCGAAGCTGCGGAAGCGGGCATCGACTGTGATATCGCCGTGGAGATCGGCGTGTCGGCCGCCGGCATGATCGTCGATGCGGCCCGCCGCGACGGGTCTGAGCTGATCGTGATGGGACGGCGGGGGCTCTCGGGAATTTCCAGGCTGGCCATGGGCAGCGTCACCGCCAAGGTCATCGGCCGGGCGCCCTGCGATGTGCTCGTGGTTCCCCGGGATGCCAGGCCGGGTTGCTTCCAGACAATCCTGGCTGCTACCGACGGTTCCGGATTGGGCGAGACAGCGGTTACTGACGCCATCAAGATGGCGCGAAAATGCGACAGCGACCTGGTTGTATTTTCCGCGGCGCCGTCAGGGTCAAGGACCGGGCAGGCCGCGGACGCCCTGCGCCGGGCCGAATCGTTGGCGGCGGCGGAAGGCGCCGCCATCCGGACGGCGACTGCCACCGGCAGGCCCCACGAGGAGATACTCAAGGCCGCCCGGCTCAACCATGCCGACCTGATCGTGGTCGGGCGCCACGGCCGCGGCGTGCTGGAGAAACTGCTGGTCGGCAGCGTTACCGAACGGGTCATCGGCAATGCCTCCTGCGCGGTGATGGTGGTTAACCCGCAGGGGGAAAAATAAGCGCGGTCCCTGCCTGAGCCTTCATATTGCTCAGGGAAAAAACCGGGCTCCCGCCTGACTCCCGGCAATGACTTCCCGCCCGGACATCACCCCAGGGCGATCAGCACAATCCCCGCGAATATCAATAGTACTCCCAGCAGCTTGCCCGCCGAGACCGGCTCCTTGAACCAGGACCAGGCGATGAACATGATGATGACGAAGTTGAGGCCGATCTGCAGGGGGTAGGCGAGCGAAAGGTCGACCACCCTCAGCACCGTTATCCAGAGAAGCTGCGAAACGCCATAAGCGACGATGCCGCCGATGATGGCGGGCTTGAGGAAGGTGCGCGGCAGATGGCGCACCTCCAGCAGCTCTTCGCCACCGCCTCGAGAGGCTCCCACTTTAAGCAGGGTGTTGCCCAGCGATGCCGTGGCCGACACGAGGATGACCAGGATGACCTTGACGAGGATCAAGGCGGCCCCGTCTTTTCCGATTGGAAATGCACCAGAACGATGCCCGCCAGGATGACGGCGATGCCGGCCGCGCGCGGCAGGCTGATGGACTCGCCGAAATAAAATCTGGCGGCCAGGGTCACGTTCACGAACCCGAGCCCCACGAAGATGGGATAGGCGTGGCTGATATGGTGCCTCCCCAGGATGTAGACCCAGAGCGCCATGGCCGCGATGCCCAGGGCGCCGCCCAGCCAGATCCAGGGAGTGAGGAAAATCGCCGCCGGGTCGCTGAGCGAGCCGCCGGCGTCGTTGGCGCCGACCTTGAGCAGGATGTCGGCGAGATTGGCCAGAGCCGTGATGACGATGATGATCAGGATCATGGGTGTTACATGAGTTCTTTTTTCGGCGGCAAATATCCTGTTTTCCGCCGCGGGGCGGCTGCTTTTTTTGCCATGAATGCTGAGCCCGGGCAAGCTTTCGCCTCTGCCCCATATGGTATAATTTTTGTCAAATGGCCGGAAGCTGTTTTTCGGCCTCGGAAGGAAAGGGAGGCGTGTAATGGCGGCGCCGGCGACAGAATTCATCCGGGATGGGGAAGACATCCTGGCAATCGTAATCAGGAGCACCCTCAATGAGCCGGGTCTTCATTTTCCGACTCCCAAGGAATACAACCTCCAGGTGGGCGTGCATATCCGTCCGGCGGGTGAAGTGATATCCCCCCATATCCACAAGAAAATCGAAGGGCTGGTGGACCTGCCCATCCAGGAATTCCTTTACGTCGAAGAAGGCCGGCTCAAAGTCGATCTCTACGACCGCAATGAAGACCTTTTTACCACCGTGGAGGTCGGCCCAGGCGATTCCATCCTCCTGCTCATGGGGCACCAGATCGAGCTGCTCGAAGACGTCAAGATAATCGAGGTCAAGCAGGGGCCTTACCAGACCAGGGAGATGGACAAGCGCCCGCTGAAGGGAAATAGCGGATGATCCCGGTCTGTGAGCCCACGCTCACCGGCAAAGAAAAAGAATACGTCGATGACTGCCTGAACGCCAACTGGATTTCCTCCGGCGGCAAGTACATCGGACTGTTCGAGCAGGCGTTCGCGGATTTCTGCGGCGCCAAATACTGCGTCTCCTGCGTGAACGGCACCGCGGCGCTGCACCTGGCGCTGGCGGCGGCGGGGGTGGGCCCCGGCGATGAGGTGATCATCCCCTCTTTTGCCATGATCGCCGTTTGCAATTCGGTGATCTACACGGGTGCGACTCCGGTGCTGGTAGACTCCGAGCTCGATACGTGGAACATGGACCCAGCCGGGGTGGCGGCGGCTGTCAGCGACCGCACCCGCGCCGTCATCACGATGCACACATACGGGCATCCAGTGGATATGGACCCCATCCTGGAGCTGGCCGCATCCAGGGGTATCACCGTGATCGAGGACTCCGCCGAAGCCCACGGGGCCGAGTACAAGGGCCGCCGCTGCGGCAGCATCGGCGCCATGTCTGCTTTCAGTTTTTATGGCAACAAGATTCTCACCACCGGCGAGGGCGGCGCCGTGACGACGTCCGACCCGGAGCTGGCCGAACGGCTGCGGAGCCTCAAGAACCACTGCTTCGGCGTCCCCCGGTTCGTGCACCGGGAGATCGGGTTCAATTACCGCATGACCAACATCCAGGCGGCCATAGGCCTGGCGCAGGTGGAGGCAGCGGAGGAACTGGTCGCCTCGCGCCGCCGCAACGCGGAAAGGTACAACGGGCTGCTGGCCGGCGTTCCCGGCGTGAAGACGCCGCCGCAGGCCTCCTGGGCGAAGAACGTTTACTGGATGTACGGCATCCTTCTGGAAGATGATTTCCCGCTGGACCGCGGCCAGGCCATGGCGGCGCTGCGCGAGCGCGGCGTCGACAGCCGGGCATTTTTCCACCCGATGCACCTGCAGCCCGCGTATGAGCGGCCGATGCCGAACCGGCCCGTGGTCCGCGGCCCTATGGCCGCCGCGGAAGAGCTGGGGGCGCGCGGCCTCTATCTGCCTTCGAGCAGCCATCTGACCGGGGAGCAGATCGAGGAGGTCGCGGCCGCGGTGCGGGATATCGCCGGCCAGTAATGGCGCCTCTGCCGCCAGTGCCCGGACTTCCGGAAGCAGACAAGATGTGAACAACCTTGGCGTGTCTGTGACGCCGGCAAACATAACATCAACAGTATCGGCGTGTCTGTGACGCCGGCAGAAATCTAATATCAACACCGGAATGCCTGTTTATCAATGACCGATAACCGAGCGCCATCGGCCAGCGTGCCTGAAGTCACTATCGTGCTTCCCGTTTACCAGGAAGCGGAAAACATCCCGGAGATGATCCGGCGGCTGCGTGCCGCTGTTCCCGGGGTTGACGTCCTGGTGGTCGACGACGATTCGCCGGACATGACCTGGAAGATCGCGGAAGACAGCGGCGCACGCGTCATCCGGCGCGTGGGTGAGCGGGGGCTGGCGTCCGCTCTCAGGCGCGGCATCGGCGAGGCGCGCGGCGATATCATCGGCTGGATGGACGCCGACCTCTCGATGCCGCCGGAAGCGGTGCCCCGGCTCCTGGCCGCGATCGGGGGGGGCGCCGATGTCGCGGTCGGCTCGCGCTACGCTCCGGGAGGGAAAGATGCGCGGCCGTTCCTGCGGGTGTTCACCAGCAGGGTCATCAACCGGTTCGCGAACCTGCTGTTGCCCGTGAAGGTGCGGGATTACGACAGCGGCTTTGTCGCCGCCCGCCGGAAGGTCCTGGAAGCGGTGCCGCTGTCCACCGAAGGACACGGCGAGTACTGCATCGAATTCCTCTGTGGGGCGGGCCTGCGCGGCTTCCGCATTGATGAGGTTGGCTACGTCTTCACCGACCGCACGGCGGGCAAGTCGAAGTCGGCGGGCGGGCCACTGGTGTTCGCGCGCTTCGGCATCGATTATTTCCGCCGCGTTCTGGCTGTGCGCCGCCAGTGCCGGAGGGCCCGGACGCCTTGAACGGCGCCCGCCGGTGCAATATTGTGGGGAAAGCGACTAATTTTGTTGGGTATTGATCGGGAGTGGCAGATAAGCCTGCAAACCTTCAAAAATCGTAAATGGCTGCTGGCGCTGGCGCCCCTGTTCGCCGCCGGTGCCGCCCTGTTTGTCTGGTCCGTAGCCGGGGCCCTCAATCATCACGGGCCCGTACGGGCGCTGCTGGCGGTGGCGGCCGGCGCCGGCCTTCTCTGCGTCTGGCTGCTGGAGTCGGGCATCCTTTCCAGGGCGCTTAGGCGCCCTTACGCCGGCACTGCCGGCCAGGTGGCCCTGTCCTGGATTCCCCTGGCCGTCCTGCCCCTCTCGGCGCCCTATTTCAGCCACCGGGTCGTCAGCATGTTCCTGCAGAACCACTTCACCACGACCCGGGTGCTGGCGCTGGCGCTGTGGCTGCTGGCCCTGGCGGTGGCGGGCAGCATTGTCCTCAAGCTGCTCATGTTCTGGAAACGCTCAGGCGCCGTCATCGATTTCCTCGACCGGCATGCCATGCGCATCCTCGTGGCGGGGGCGGCGCTTTATTTCATCGTCTTCACCTCGCTGGACTTCCTGGCTTTCCACTGGTTTGCGGGCGCATACCACAGCGACCTGGGCCAGTACAACCAGACCCTGTGGGCCACCATCCGCGGGCATGTCTTTTACTCGGTGGGGCTCGAGGAGACATCGGGCAGCTACCTGGGCACGCATGTCTCGCCTTTCCTCCTCATCGTCGTTGCGCCTTTGTACGCTTTGTGGCAGTCACCGATGATGTACCTGATGCTGCGCACGCTGGCGCTGTCGCTGGCGGCCGTCCCTCTGTTCTACTGTGTGCGGCGCTTTTCCAGGAGCGGGGCGGCGGCGCTGCTGCTGGTGGCGGCCTTCCTCTTCCATCCGGAGATCGTCTCCCAGAACTTCACCTCCGGCTACGAGACCATTTTCGTGGCGGCGCCTTTCTTTGCCGCTTTTTATTTCTTCCTGGAGAAGCGCTTCGGCCTCTTTTTCGCCTTCCTGGTGGTGACGATTTCAGTGAGGGAGGACTTCATCCCGGCGGCCATTATCTTTGGCATCTACGCCCTCATTCAGCGGCGGTCCGCCAAATGGGTGCTGGCGCCGGTGGCGCTGGGGATCGCCTGGGGCGCGGCCGCGCTGATCATCTTCGATGTGGTCATCCAGCATTTCATGTTCGCGATGTACTACGGCCATTTCGGCAACACGCCCTCGGCGGCGCTCGAGACCATCCTCCGGCACCCGGTCTTCGCGGCCGAGGAGGTCAGGCGGATACACACCACCTATCTTTACAACCTGCTGTCGCCGGAGGGCCTGGTGCTGCCCTTCACCAGCCTCATCAGCATCTTCGCCATCCCCAACCTCGCTATCAGCCTGGCCCGGGGAATCGACATCTCGGGAATGGCGGGTGGCATCTCGCATTATTCCGTGCTAGTGGTGGCGGCCTTCTGGCTGGCGATCGCCAACTTCACCGGGCGGCTGCAAAAATGGCTGCCGGGGAAGGAAAGGGCCGTAGCCGCGTTTATGGGCGTAATCATGGTCGTAATGGTTGCGGCTTCGGTCCATTTGTGGGTGAATTTCCTGCCCAAGTCGCCCCCGGCGGATTATCAGGCCCTGAAACAGGCGGTCGCCATGGTGCCGGCCGACCCCTCGGTTTCGGTTGCCTCCAACGACGGGCGGGCCATCTCGCACCTGTCCTCCCGCTGGCTGATAACCGAGCCGCTGGTCTGGGATGTCGTCCAGCCGCCGGATTACCTGGCGCAGGGCACCGGCCAGCTGCGGACCGACTACGTCATCGTCAAGCCTTTCGGCAATCCCTTTTACAATGATGCGGCCGCCTTCAGCTTCCTGACGGAGCCGGGCAGCCACTACCGGCTGATATTCCAGCAGGATGACATCAAACTCTACCAGCGCCAGGGGAGCTGACGGCCGGAGGTAATTTGCGGGCATGAACGCCGCCGCCGAAAACCAAAAGAAGTTCTGGGGGCCGGGGAAGACGCTGGCGCTGATCTTCGCCGGCGCCCTGGTGCTGCGGGTGCTGCTCGTGTTGACACGGCAGATGATCCAGCTGGACGAGACCGCCTATGTGCGCATGGCCGAAAACCTCGCCTCCGGGAACGGCCTGCTGGACATCACCGGGTTGACAAGCACCCATTTCTCGCCGCTGCTGCCGTTCTTTATCGCCGGGGTAGCTGCAATCGTGCGCAACTTTATCCTGGCTGCCTATATCGTGGTGGTGGTCTTCGGCGCCCTGGTCACCATCCCCGGGTTCCTGCTGGGGAAGGAGATGGGCGGCAACCGCGTGGGGCTGGCGCTGGCGGCGCTGCTGGCCGTGACCCCCGTCCTGGTCGACAACTCGACGCTCATCTATACCGAGAGCCTCTATGTCTTCTTCCTGCTGATCGCGATCGTCTTCGGCCGCCACATGCTGCTGGGCTGCCGCATCCCCTGCGGCACGCTGGCCGGCGGGGCGCTGGGGCTGGCTTATCTGGACAATCCCTCGGCGGTCTTCTATTTCGTGGCGCTGCTGCTGCTGGCGCTGGCGGTGGCCTGGCGCCGGGGCATCTGGCGGCAGATGGGCAAGGCGCTCCTCTTTTTTGCCGTCTTCTTCCTTGTCTACGCCATCCCGTATGTGGTATTCCTCCATGCCGAGCTGGGGAAATGGACCTACAGCGGCAAATCGCCCGGCAACATCTATACTGCCTCCCGCAATTTGAGGGCCGGCACGCTCGACTGGGAAAAGGACCTGATGTCGCTGGTGGACAACGGGACCCAGATCAAGATATTGCAGCTGCAGGACTCCGACGACCCCGCCAGCTCCCTCATCCACAGCCCGGTCCAGGGCGCCAGGATCTTCATCAGGCAAAGCTATATCTTCTATAACGAGGTGATCAGCCAGGTGTTCCCGCTGTGGCTGCTGCCGCTGCTGGGGCTGGGGCTGTTTGCCCAGGGCTGGTCGCGGCGGCGGGCGGCGGCGGTCGGCTACCTGCTGATCATGATGATCCCGGCCCTGCTGATCCTCACCATGTACGCCTACAGCCGGTTCTTCATCCCATTCGTGCCCCTGGTGATGCTGTGGGTCGCCCATGGCTGGCTGCGCCTGGAAGACTGGGGGGCGGAAACGGTGGACATTGTGTTCCAGCAGCCGCGCAGCCGCCGTTACCGCCGCTGGGCGCCGTGGGTAATCGGCGCCGCCGTGCTGCTGCCGCTGCTGCTTTATTCCGTCGCCAACGTGGTCAGGCAGAGCTACCCGGTCGGCTACAAGTATGCCGGGGAGCTGATCAGGCAGGAGGACGGCTCCGGCCACCGCATCATGAGCCGGGAGTACAGCGCTGCCTATTATGCCGGCGGCACCGCTGTGATGCTGCCGTATGCCGATTATGAAGCCACCACCCGCTATGCCCGGCTCCAGCATGTGGACTTCCTCGTCATCAGGAAACAGGAGCTGCTGGACTGGCGGCCGACGCTGGCGCGCCTGCTGGGGGACGCTTCGCAGCATCCGGAATGGGCTCTGGCGGGGACCGCCGACCCCGGCACCTCCGGGGAGACGCTGATATTCAGGCTTGTGCCGGCCACTCGCTGAGAACGGAATCGGTTAAACTATGACCATGAACGCCATCGACGCCAGAAACCCGCGCCGGAAGGTCGTCCTCCTCTATCCCAGGAACCATTTCGGGAAGGTTTATCACCCCTGGACCTGGGCGCCGCTGCCGATCCTGGCGGCCTCGGCGCCGCTGTTCGCGGAAGGGTTCGAGGCCGCGCTGATCGACGCCAACGTGGACCCGGCCTGGCAGGAGCGCCTGGTGCGGGAGTGCCGCGACTCACTGCTGCTGGGGATCAGCTGCATGACCGGCCCCCAGATCCATTTCGGACTGGAAGCGGC
>JAJYIN010000083.1 GCA_021790075.1 Actinomycetes bacterium
TCCGATCTCTGCATCCCGTTCGCGATGCCGGGAAACTGCTGCTTCATCATCTGGTTGAGCTGGTCCTGGGTTACGCCCATCTTCTGGGAGAAGGCGGGAAGCATCTTGCCCAGGTCATCCTTCATGCCGCTGAAAGTCTGCATATGCCCCTGGAAGGTGGTGACATTGGGGCGGGTGAGCACGGGCTCGAATGCCTGCATCATGTCGGCGCCGGCAGAAGCCCGGTCGAACATTTTAAAACCAAAGGGCGCAATGATGAGCCCGACCCCCACCAGCAGAATAATGACCGAGAGAACCTTGTTTGTAGACATGAATGCTCCTTTTTCCGGCTAGAATCCTCCAAAGGCCCGAAGGAGGATTAGAGCACTTATTAGAATATAAGAATTCTACTATATAAATAAGAATAGTAAAGATGTGGCAAGGCTGTCATCAGGGAAACGCCCGCCAGGAATCGGGGCGTGTCAGGACGTGCGGTTCTGGTCCGGGAGGGATTGTGTTACGAGTTAAGAAACGCTCCGGTCAGGAAGCGGTAGGCTCGCCGGCGATGAATTCCTCGGTCATGTTACGGGCCACGTCGTCGGGGTGCTGGATGGGGGGCGACTTCATGAAGTAGGACGACGGCCCCTCCAGGGTGCCGGAGATGCCCCGGTCCAGCGCCAGCTTGGCGCAGCGCACCGCGTCGATGACGATGCCCGCCGAGTTTGGCGAGTCGACGACTTCCAGCTTCAGCTCGATGTTGAGGGACACGTCGCCAAACGAGCGTCCTTCCAGGCGGATGTATGCCCATTTGCGGTCATCGAGCCAGGCCACGTGGTCGCTGGGTCCGATATGCACGTTGTCGGCGCCGATGTCGTGGTCGAGCAGGGAAGTGACGGCGTTGGTCTTGGAGATCTTCTTGCTCTCCAGCCGTTCCCGCTCCAGCATGTTGAGGAAGTCCGAGTTGCCGCCCACGTTCAGCTGGCTGGTGCGCTCCAGCCTTACGCCCCGGTCCTGCATCAGGCTCGCCAGGGTGCGGTGCACGATTGTGGCGCCCACCTGCGACTTGATGTCGTCACCGATGATAGGCAGTCCCTTTTCCTTGAAGCGGCCCTGCCAGTAATCCTCGCGGCCAATGAAGACCGGGATGCAGTTCACCATGGCGCAGCCCGCGGTCAGGATCTGTTCGGTGTACCATTTGGTGGCTTCCTCGCTGCCGACGGGAAGGTAGCTGACCACCACGTCGGTTTTCGTCGACTTGAGGATGCCCACGATATCGTCCGTGGGTCCGGGGGCCTTCTTGACAATCTCGGACAGGTACTTGCCGATGCCGTCATGGGTCATTCCCCGGGCCACCTTGATGCCTGTCTGGGGGACGTCGCAGAACTTGACCGTATTGTTGGGGTAGGCGAAGATGGCTTCGGAAAGATCCCTCCCCACCTTGCCCTCGACGACGTCGATGGCGGCCACGAACTTGATGTCCTTGATATGGTAACCGCCCAGGTTGACGTGCATGAGCCCGGGCACGTGATCGTTGGCCTTGGTGTTCTTGTAGTAGTACACACCCTGCACAAAGGACGAGGCACAGTTGCCCACGCCCACGATGGCAACCCTCACTTCATTACTCAAGGTAATGCAACCTCCAGGTAGTCAAGAGCAGATACCGGCCCGGACGGCGTTATCTTTCCGTCTGCCGGAATTGTTGCCGCACGTGCAGGATGCGCTGGAGCACGGTCACGGCAGTCAGCACCGCTAGAATATACATCACCACGGGCAGCACGCCAAACTTTTGCAGCAGCAGGCCGATGCCCAGCAGCACCAGGCGCTCGGGCCGGGTCATGAGCCCCACCTTGCATTCCAGGCCCAGCGCTTCAGCCCGGGCGCGCGTATAGCTCACAAGGAAAGAGCCGATCATTGTGGCGAAAGCGGCGCCAACCAGCCACAGATTCCCGTCCCGGGCATACACGAGCGCAATCGCAGTCAGCACCACGCCTTCACCGACGCGGTCAAAGGTGGAGTCGAGAAAGGCCCCCATGGGGGTCACGCGCTCTGACAGGCGCGCCACGGCTCCGTCAAGCATGTCACAGATGCTTCCCAGCGTGAAGACAATGGCGGCAGTGACATAGTGGCCGTACCATACCAGCGGCGCTGCGGCAATCGTCAGCGCCAGACCGACGACAGTCAGGAAATTGGGAGATATGCTGGTGCGCCCCAGAACCGAGGTGATCGGGCTGAAGAGCCGCCGGGCCTCAGTGCTGTAAAAGTACCTCAGCTTTTCTATGTAGAGCATGTTCAGGAAACCTTTTCCCCGCCGCTCAGTCACAGGGATCAACCTCTGCCCGCGGCCGCTTTTGGGGGTGATTCTAGCAGAAAGCGGCCACCGGTTGCCAGACGCCGTATAGCCCCCGAATAGGATTCCCAGCCGGGTTGGCGGCGAAACTTGCAACTCTTCCCCAGCGCTCCATTTCTAAGGCGCCCGGTACAGGGGCTGACTCTGATTGCCGTAGCCGGTGAGCTTGTAAGAGAAACGGTCCGCGGAGACCGAATAGAAATAAGTCCCCTGCAGCTCGTTATCGCCGGAGCCGCGGACATTGGCTCCCATGTCCCGGGGAAACTCGACCCCATCGTTGCGCGATGTCGTATCGACGGCCGGGTCTCCCTGGAACTTCTGGGCGACCGCGGCCGCCTGGTACGGATCGTCCAGGACGATGCCCACATAAGCCTTGCCCGTGCCTGAATCCGGATAATCAACAGGATAGGCGCTTTTGTCCCCCGAGCGGCGGACCAGCAGTGCCGATGGCGATGCCTGGATTCTTTTCATCAGGTCGTCGACCTGCCGCGGCGGGATGCCGTCCTTCAGGAGGAGCCGGATATCGTCGTTACGCACGGCCGGGTTGATGATTGCCACCGGATCCAGGCGCGATACCATCATCAGCGGCGCCGGCGACAGGGGGCCGGCCGCGTACGGGTTTTCCGGCCACGGATTGAGGGTGCTCCCGAGCCGCCCCTGCGTTGATACGTCCGCTGGCAGAGGGTAGACGCCGTGCTGATCGTGATATTGATCGATGGCGGCCCGCAGGCTGCTCATCTCCGCGGTCATCCGGGAAAGGTTGGCGTCGCTGGGCAGGGTGTGGGCGTTAGAACCCGTGATCAAAGCGCAGCCTGATGCGGCGAGCAAGATGAGGGTGATCAACAGGCCGGCTGCGGCCGGCAGGGGACGGTATTTCTTGCCGAACGAATTCAAACCACTGACAGATTACCCCAGCGGTGGTTCCGAGACAACTTTAACAGGGTAATACGTCCGCAAATGAAGATGCCGGCAAAACTGAGGACTGGCGCCGTGGCTGCGCTGATCATTGCCGGCTGCCTGTTCGTCATCTTTCAGTCCCCGGCAGTCTCGCAGGCCCGCCGGGCCATCGAGATGCTGAACCGGATGGCACTCTTCCTGCCACTGATAACCCTGATCTGTTACGGGGCTGCGATCGCTCTGTCACGCAGCCGCCGGTCCTCAGTGATGTGGACCGGCCTCAGCATTGCGGTATCGATGATCGTGCTCCAGCTGGGCCTGACCGCGGCCCGCGGTTATTATCTGGACGCCGCCACCGGCAACGGCCTCAGCCGCGACGCCGCCACCGCCTTTTTCGATACCATCGTCAGCTACCTCCGCATCTCCGCCAGGGGCTTTCTTGCCTTCGGCCTGGTGGTGGCCGCCGGCGCCGTCCTGGCCGGACCCTCGCGGTATGCAGTGGCTTTGCGTCAGGCGTCCGTGGCAGTCATCGAACGGGGCGGCAGGGACGCCGGCTTCGGGCCCGCCGGAGTCTGGGTCGCTGCTCACAAGGGGCCCCTGCTCATCGCCGGCCTGCTCATCGCCCTGGCGGCCTTGGCGCTTGTGAGCCAGTTGACGGTGACGGCCGTGGTCATCGCGGCTACCGCGTTGCTGGTTTATCTGGGAGTGGTGGAATTGGTAGGCAGGGAAAGCCGCCGAAGTCGATGAGCGCCTGCGGCATTGGTTTTCCCCAGCTGATTATCTTGATAAAATTACAGAGCGCTTGGAGGGCGCCGCGAACGGTACACGTATTGTTCCGGCCGTTCCAATAGGTTGCTGGTAGGATCTTTTTCAGTTGTTTGACGGGTTGCTGCTTGAACCCCCCCGATCGAGTTCCTCAGCTCCAGAAGGGTGTTCCTCGGAAGGCCCGGAGCAATTCCCCAGGGCAACCATGCTGCCGGCTGCTGCCGGACAGCCGCGAGAGTGCCCGAAGTACGGGCGCGCTGCCCGCGCGGCCCACACAGTCGCGCGGACTTCAACGATGCAGGCGGGCTGAGAAACTGAGCAAGCAAAAAAAGAAGCGCAAGGCGGCGGCCAGGCCGGTCCCCCGAAAAAACAATGGAGCCCGCCGCGCCGTGGCGTCTGCGAAGCCCCCCCGGACCAGGTCAAACCATGACCGGCCGGTGGGTGGCTCCGGCGCCGTCAGGGATTGGCTCGAGCGGGTTTCCGCCAACGTTTCCGGCTACCATGATCTTTTCCGGCTGGGCATCCTGGCGTCGGGCTTGCTGGTGATCCTTTTCTATGCTTTTTCAGCGGGCGGCTATTATGTAGTCAGGCGCAGCTACGGCGAGCTTGCCATCTTTCTTCTTGTCATCGCGGGCCTGGCGTTTGGACTGACCAGGCCGGGGCGCATGTCCGGTCCCGGGCGCCTGGAGCTGGGCCTGTTCGGCGCCTTTAGCCTCTGGATCCTCATCTCGGTGGAATGGTCCTACATTCCCGCCCGCAGCCTGGAAGAATTCGTGCGGGCGCTCCTCTACCTGGGCGGGTTCGCGATGTTTTACCTGTACTTCCGCCGCCGGGAGTGGCTATCCTGGATTGGAAACGCTTTCCTCGTAATCGCCGTCATCGTCGCGCTGGACGCCATCCTCGGCAAGGTGCTCCCGGACGTCATCTCACACCCCGACCCCTTTCAGACCAACCGCCTCAGTTTCCCATTGACGTACTGGAATACTCTCGGTCTGTTCATGGCCATGGCGTTCCCGCTGGCGCTCAGGGCCGTCTCGGACCGCGCCACCGGCCTTCTCTGGCGCTGCCTTTACGCGGCTTCCATGTTCCTCTTCACGGTCGTCCTTTTTTATACGTTTTCCCGAGCCGGGATCATCATGCTGGCGGCGGCGGCAGGGATCTACCTGGCGGCGGCTGTCTACCGCCTGCGGGCGGTGCTGCAAGCGCTGGTGGTTGTTTTCTGGACGGCGGCGGCGGTGTTCGCCAGTTACATCTGGCTGCCGGCGATGCTGGCGCGGGCGCCGGGCCAGGATGAACTGGTGCGCCAGGGGCACTGGTTTGGTCTGGTCCTGCTACTGCTGCTGGCAGGCGTGGCAGGAACCCAAGTCGTTACCCGGGCGGTCGAGCAGCGCGTCGAGGTTTCACCGGCGCAGGGGCGAAAGCTCGCCTACGGACTGGCGATTGCCGGCGCCGTGGCGTCACTGACGATGGTGGTTGCCTTCCTTCCCAGCCTGAAGGCGCAGCTGGCGTCGCTGGGAAGCCCCCAGCAGGCCAATTCCAGCAGCGCCGGGGAGCGGCTCCTCAATGTGCAATCTGCCAGGTACGAGGAATACGCCGTCAGCCTGAGAACCTTCGCGGAGCACCCCCTGACGGGGACCGGCGCCGCCACCTGGGTCGTCGGCTGGCTTCAGAACCGCTCCGAGGACATCAGCATCAACAACGGCCATTCGCTGCTGTTCGGAACTTTTTCCGATCTGGGAATCGTGGGGGTCATCCTGCTCTTGTCGTTCATCGCTGTTTTTGTCTGCCGCTCGGTCAAGGATATCCGCTTCCTGGGGCGCAGCCGTCACCGGGAGGTCTACGGGGCCATCTTCAGCGCCTGCGCCGTGTTGCTGATCCATTCCATGATCGACTGGGACTGGCGGATGCCGGTGGCATTCCTCGCCTTTTTCATGTTCGCCGGCGCGCTGCTGCGTTTCGGCGGCTTGAGCCGGGAGGCGGTGGTAGCGGGTGGAGAGGCGCAGCCGGCCGTGGACGGGGCTGCTGACCGTACCTGGAATTTGCCTGGCTGGCTCGGCTGGAAATGGCTGGTGGGCGCCGGCTGCGCGGTCGCGCTGCTGTTCACCCTTTTCCCGATGATCTCGTCCATGGAAGTCGACAACGCCTACGCGATCGCGCAGGAGGCCACATCCCTGGGAAACCAGAACGGCAACCAGGCGGCGGCGGTGAAATATGCCCAGCTCGAGCAGGTGGCGAACCGCGCCCATCAGATGAACCCGCTGGACGGCGAGCCGCTCCAGCAAATGGCTCAGGCCAGCATGGGGCTGGGCCGCCCGCAGGACGCAGAGAATTACATGCTGCAGGCGTTGCAACTCGAACCCTACAACGACCAGTTCGAGCGCAACCTGGCCCGCATTTACATGGAGACAAACCAGGTGGACAAAGCGGTGGCCGCTCTTAAAAAATCGCGCGAGATCAACCCGCTGGAATCGCGCGAGACCGGCCTCCTCGAGCAGCAGGTGCGCAAGATGGGCGGCCATATCTAGGATTCCGGTGGGAGTGGGCCGTTGCACGCGGCCGGCCGGCACAACGCTGAAGCCATGCGTGCGGGACGCCGGCGAGTCTTCGCCATCTTTCAAGTGCTTCAAAGCTCCTTGAATCAATCCGCATAAACGGATATATTATCCCCATGAAGAAGACCACCCAGATCTTCAAGGCCCTTTCGGACGACACGCGCCTGCGGATTCTCGGGCTGCTGGTTCAGGGAGAGCTTTGCGTCTGCGACCTGGTGGCGGTCCTGGACCTGCCGCAATCGACGGTCTCACGCCATCTGGCCTATTTGAGGAACTCGGGACTGGTCGACGGCCGCCGCCAGGGCGTGTGGATGCATTATCGCCTGGCGCAGCAAGACGGCGCCCTTCACGACGATCTCATCGACCTGCTGAGCAAAGATCTCGCCCGGCTGGAGGAGATCAAATCTGACCAGCGGAAACTCAGGCAATACCTCTCAAAGAAGCGGACGGTCAAGTGCTGTTAAAAATTTTTCCCAATTCTATCTGTCTATCCGGATACAGAGGTGCTTGATTGAAAAAGAACAGCAACAGGAAACTCTCGTTCCTCGACACCTATCTCACCCTGTGGATCTTCGCGGCCATGGCCGCCGGCATCGCCCTGGGTTACTTCACACCAGGAGTCGAGGGATTCATCGACTCTTTTGCAGTGGGCACCACCAACGTTCCGATCGCCATCGGCCTCATTCTGATGATTTATCCACCTTTTGCCAAGGTGAGATACGAGGAGATGGGCGAGGTGTTGAGCAACCGGCGGGTGCTGGGGCTGTCGCTGTTTCAGAACTGGATCGTGGGTCCGGTCCTCATGTTTGCCCTGGCAGTGCTTTTTCTCCATAACCACCCGGACTACATGGCCGGCCTAATCTTGATCGGCTTGGCCCGCTGCATCGCCATGGTCATTGTCTGGAACGAGATGGCCAGGGGGAATACGGAGTACGCCGCCGGCCTGGTGGCGCTGAACAGCATCTTCCAGGTACTTTTCTACAGCGTCTACGCCTGGTTCTTCCTCACCATCCTGCCGCCGGTGTTCGGGCTCAAAGGGACGGTGGTCGACATCGGCATCGGCCAGATCGCCAGAAGCGTTTTCATCTATCTGGGTATTCCTTTCGCCGCCGGCCTGCTCACCCGCTATGCCGGGGTCAGTTTGTTGGGACGGGAACGTTACCACCAGACAGTGGTGCCGAGGATCAGCCCCATCACCCTGGTCGCCTTGCTGTTTACCATCGTTGTGATGTTCAGCCTCAAGGGCAGCCTCATCGTACAGATTCCCCTGGATGTAGCACTCATTGCCGTCCCCCTGGGAATTTATTTTGTCCTCATGTTCGTGGTCTCATTCTTGATGGGCAAGAAGGTGGGTGCCGATTACAGCCGTTCGACGACCCTGGCGTTTACCGCCGCCAGCAACAATTTCGAGCTGGCCATCGCCGTCGCTGTGGCTGTTTTCGGGATTAATTCGGGGGCGGCCTTCGCCGGCGTAGTGGGGCCGCTGGTGGAGGTACCCGTGATGATCGGACTGGTTAATGTGGCCTTCTGGTTCCAGCGGGTCTATTTCCGCGAAACAGGCCCCGCCGAGGCTGGTTGACCTAGCGCCCTCAAGGCGGAACGGAGGGATTTTTGGATAGAGCCGGAAAGGGCGGGCATTGTTGATTTAATCCGTCTATCCGGATATATTGCTAATAATTATGGAAAATGACACCCATCAAATCCTGCAGGACTTAATCGCCGGCCTGCCCGGCCCGGAGGCCGGCGCCTCTGAGCTGGAGCCTCCCCGAGTCACGGGGAGGGTTTCCGCCGAAATCAGCCGGGCGGAACGCTGGCAACACTTCAAATGCCGGATCGGCGGCTTCCGCGACAGGTACGCCGTTGCCCCCGGCCTGTACGCCTTCGGCGAGCCCGGACCGCATGACGACGTCCTCGTGAGCGCCAATTACAAGCTCAGCTTTGATACGCTGCGAGGCCGGCTGGGAGGGCTGAGTTGCTGGATCCTGGTTCTGGATACGAAAGGCGTCAACGTCTGGTGCGCCGCGGGGAAAGGGACGTTCGGCACCGACGAGCTGGTCCGGAGCATT
>JAJYIN010000084.1 GCA_021790075.1 Actinomycetes bacterium
CCCCCGGGGCGGTTTCGGCGTCCAGTACCGCTACGGCTAAAGCTCAGCGAATTACATTACTGGTGGCGGGCAATAGCACACCTGTCTAGAACTTCTGGCAAACTGCTCATCTTGCTATCTCGGGTGCTTCTTCCAGCAACTTTTTCTTCCACATCGTGACCAAATGAATGATGATGTACTATGATGGTGATATGTTTAACGCCCGTAATTCAAGGTTTTAAATGAGCATCCTCAATTAGCCAGACAGGATCCAAAGCCATTCCAGGTGCCGGAATGCATTAAAGCCTGGCTGTGATTTAAACGGCTCAGCTCCAGATTCGACTTTAGAAGTTGCAACAACTCCTTGGAAATCGCCGTATGCGCTTACTGCCGGTCATTGTGGTAGTGCTGGCTGTGCTTGCCCTCACAGTTCCTTTTATTAATCAACCCTTCAACCAGGACGACCGTGATTTTGTGGCGTTCGCGCGCGCTTCCTCAAACCAGTTGGTCGGAATCACGCTTCACAATTACTCTTACGATGGGGTTTTTGCCAAAAATTACCACGACCCTCACGGACCTGTATTATCAACCTACCTGGGACTATCTCTAAGAGCCGGAGCCGGTGAAAGCGAATCCCTTTTCCATGCTCTGTATCTGATCTTTCCACTGATTGGCGGCGTGTCCATGTACTACTTGGGACGAAGATTCACCCGTCGTCCCCTGGTTGCCGCCCTGCTGCTGATATTTACGCCTGGCTTTCTGGTCATGTCACATACGCTCATGGACAATGCCCCGGGGTTATCTCTGGCCCTGGCTATGGCAGCCTTTTATGTCTTTGGTGTTGACCGCGGCGACAGTCGCTTGCTGGCTCTGTCCGGCGCAGCGATGGTAGTCGCCGTTCTTACTGCTTATCAAACTTTAAGCGTTGTGCCAGCCCTCTTGCTTTACGGCTTCTTATACGGCTCACGCGGGCTGAGGCGATTTCTGCCTTTTGTCATATTGGCAGCCGCCGCCGCCCTTTGGGCCATAATTACATTGAAGGTTTACGGCCGGCTGCCGGCCTTATCGTACAAATTTAGAGGTCAAAGCTATAACTGGCCTGGCTTTGAGTCGAACTCCGGGCTAAAACCTGTCGCCATCCTTGTTTCACTGGCGGGGGCCTCTATCTTTCCCCTGTCGGTACTGTTTCTTTTCTTGCGGGGAAAGAAGAATCTTGCGGTGGGCGCCGCGGCCTTGGGGGCGGCGGCCGCCTTGGTTATTTTCTTGGACAAACCAATGCAGGATGTGAGCTTCTGGCAATCCATCCAGATAATCCTGCTCACATTCACAGGCATTGTCATTATTTACAAAATAATTGTCAGCGGGGCCGCCTACTTCTTTCGGAAAGACGCCGCTTCCAAAGCTGACTTCTTCCTTCTGGGGTGGTTCGCCAGCACTATGGGAATCTACATCCTGTTATTGGTGCCGTACGTGTCAGTGCGGCACCTTTTGTTGATATTGCCACCGATTATATTGCTCTTCGTTCGGAAACTTGACACACTTTGGGACAATTCCCCCCGCCGGCGGCTGTTATTTATCACCACGACTCTTTTCTTTACTCTTGCTGCCGGGCTGGTGGCATCCATTGCCGATTACCGCTCTGCCTCGGTTTACCCAGCCTTGGCGCAGCAGCTGGGTGGCATGTACGGAGAGGCGAACCAACAGGGAACGAAAGTTTATTTCAGAGGTGAATTCGGCTTTAGATATTACCTGGAACAGCAGGGCTTCCAGCAACTGGATAACAAAACCGAGCTTCACACCGGAGACCTGGTTATTTTTTCGAAGCAATCTTCACCCGCGTCTCCGTGGCCCCAGGCATCTTACACTGAGATTTGGCGGAGTGAGCCAGCCGACTCGTTTCCCTTCCGCATTTGGAATTACTGGGCCGGAGCCGGTTTTTACACCAACCGAATGGGTCCGCTGCCTATAACGTTTTCCAATGCTATTCAGGACCAGTTTATCGTCTACCAGGTGCGCGTAGATAACTGAAGCCGGGGTCGGAGATTATGTGTGGTCCCCGCGGGGTTATGGAGCTGTAGCAGGGGAAGCGAAACTGCCGTGGCAAAGGTGATAAGGCCGTCGGGAATCGCCGTGATGCGTGGAACGTATGCCCGGTGGTGCGAGAGGGGGCCAGCCGCAAGGCCAGCCCCCTACTCGATTTGTTTCTACTTGAACGGGGCAGGGAATCCCTGGCCAGTCGGGCTAAGCTTTGACCTTCCGGATGAGAAAATACCCGGTTCCCAACAAAGCTGTGCCCACGCCAGCAAACAGGAATAGATCCGCGCCGGTCTTGGCGCCGGTCGTGCCGCCGGAGCTAGTGGTTCCGCCACTTACCGAACCGCCGCTGGAACTTGGCGCAGCAGTTCCGCCCCCGGGGCTGGAACTTGGCGCAGCAGTTCCGCCCGGAGCGCCGGAACTTGGCGCAGGAGTTCCGCCCGGGGGGGTGCCGGTAGCAAAAGCTGAACTCACAACCGCCAGCAGGAAGAAGACGGCAAGCCCAACCACCAACAACATTACAATTTTCTTATTCATTTCCCACCTCCCTCACACGTTTAAAGATATTGCCGGGATTATCATTTCCAGCCCGTTAATTCCCCAGCAAGTTAAATATTTTATACACTAACGCCTTTTATATTTCAACAAAATTGTCTTATTTGAGTGTTGAGTGCGGCCGAAGTCGTTAAATAGCCGGCGTGGCGATCACAGGAAGGCAGGGCTACAGAACCAGCGAGGCATTGCCAGAAACCTGGGAATCGGCGCCAGGGTGCTCGGCCGCTGGAAACGGAAATTCGAAGCAGAGCAGGACGGCACCCGCCCGGGCCCGGATGAGCGCGAAGAAATCGCCCGCTTTAGGCGTGAGAACAAGCGCCTGAGGCAGGAAGGGGAGATATTATAACTAATATGGTGGCTCCGAGTTTCCGCGTTTGCCGCTCCAGGCCTGCGGGAAGGAAATAATTCAGTGCCAAACCGCAGGAGGAGCGCCATGCCACTCACAGCCACACTTCCCAAAACCAACGAGCACGGTTTCTACGAGATGCGCATGGAGTCGATCGGCGGCCTGGGCGCCAACGTGGCTGGCAAGATCTTCGCCGAGGCGGGCGTGCTGGGCATGGGCTTCAACGGCGTCAACTTCTCCTCCTACGGTGCGGAAAAAAAAGGGACGCCGGTGAAGACCTTCGTCCGCTTCTGCGACCCGCGGCAGCACATCCGGATCGCGGCGCCGGTTGAGTTCCCCCACATGCTGATCGTCTTCCATGAGAACCTGCTGGCCACGGGCAAGGCGCTCACCCACGGCATGGCCCACGACACTACTGTGATCGTCAACTCCAAGCACCCGGTTGACAAAGTGCGTGAAGTGGTCGGGATGTGCGGCGGCGGCCTCGGCGTGGTGGATGCCATCGGCATCGCCGTCGACGAGGGCAGCCGCCCCAACACGGTGCTGCTGGGAGCGATGACCAAAGCCAGCGGCTTCATGGACCCGGAGGCGGTCCGGCGCGCCATCTCCCATAACCTGGCCAAGTATCCCAGGATGCTGCCCGGAAACCTGAAGGCATTCGACCGCGGTTTCCAGGAGCTGGAGCTCACGGAATACGCCTGCTCCATCAAGCACCCGCCGGAGCCGCCGCCCCGCTTTGTCTCGCCGCTGGGCTACGAGAACGCGCCTATGGGCGGGGCCATCACTAATCCGGGCAACACTATGCTCAGGGACCTGACACCGTCGCGCACCGGCTACATTCCCCAGTTCTTCCCGGAGGACTGCATCAACGACGGCCACTGCGAATACACCTGCCCCGACTATTGTTTTACTTTTGAGAAGGGAATTGACAGAAAGGGGAAGGAAGGCATGATCAACTTGGGCATCGATTACCGTTACTGCAAGGGCTGCCTGCGCTGCGTCCAGGCCTGCCCCACGGAAGCCCTCAGAAAAGCCGTCGAGGATGAGGATTACGTGCGCGAGCATACCGTGCCGCAGCTGGGAAGGAAGGAGTGGTAACCATGGAAGCAAATGTCAACTTCGACCCTGCCGGCATCTGCAGCCTGGGCACCGTCACCCAGAACCTTGATTTCAAGAGCGGCAACGAGATGGCTTCGCTGGCGGCGCGGCAGATTGATTATCACATCATGGGGTTCTATCCCATCACCCCCTCGACGGAGATCGCCGAGGGCATCGATGAAGCTTACGCCCAGGGCCTCTGCAATACGCACATGATTCCCGCCGAAGGCGAGCACAGCGCCGCCGGCATCTGCTACGGCGCCAGCACCGCCGGAGGCCGCGTGCTCAACGCCACCAGCGCCCAGGGACTCCTCTATGCCCTGGAGCAGCTGCCGGTGCAGTCCGGCACCCGTTTCCCCATAGTGATGAACATCGTCGCCCGCGCCGTCAACGGGCCCCTGGACATCCGCTGCGACCATTCCGACCTGATGTTCATGCTCAACACCGGCTGGATCCTGCTACTGGCCCGCGACCCGCAGGCGGTTTACGACATGAACATCATGGCGCCCAGGATCGGCGAGCACGAGGACGTGCGCCTGCCGGTGGCGGTTGTTTATGACGGCTTCTTCACCTCGCACCAGAAGCGGCGGGTGGCTTATATCGTCAGCGACTCCGATGTGCGCGCCTTCATCGGTCCCTACCGGGAGCTGCAGAGCTCGGTGCGCCCGGAAAAGCCGATCACCATCGGGCCCTACATGAACGACCCCGACCTGATCAACAACAAGTACCAGCTGCACTTGGCGATGGAGGCGGCCAGGGAGGTTATCCCCCAGGTATTCGCTGAATTCGGCAGGCTGACCGGCCGTCACTATCCGCTGGTGGACGCCTACCAGACTGACGACGCCGACGCGGCCCTGTTCCTGCTTAACTCGGCCGCCGAGGTCGCCAAGGACGGCGCCGACAATCTGCGGGCTCAGGGAAGAAAAGTGGGCGTCATCAGCCCCAACGTCATCCGCCCCTTCCCAGCGGCGGAGGTCCAGGCCGCGGCGGGAAACCTCAAGGGGCTGGTCATCTGCGAGCGCGCCGATTCCTACGGAGCCGGCGGCGGCAACCTCAGCTTCGAGGTAAAGGCCGCCCTGCAGGACCTGGACGGCAACCGGACCCGCTGCCTGTCGCGCGTCTACGGCCTGGGTGGCCGCGATTTCTACATAGACGACGCCGAGGAACTGCTGGGGCTGGGGCTGGCGGCCGGTGAGGCAGGGAAGACCAGTGAGCCGGGGAAGGCTGATGAGGCGGGGGCAGCTGGGAAGAAAGCCGAGCCCCGTGAGCCCGGGACAGCAGGGATGGCGGGCGAACCTCGCGAGGAATGGAAAACTGGCGGGCCCGGCGAGGCCGGGAAGGCCGCCGACGGCGGCCAGCCCGTGACAGAACTCAGGAGCTTCGACTATTACGGCGCCAATACCGGCGACCCCGGGCTGAAGCTGGAGCACGTCACCAAGCCCATCCCCGCGGACAAGACCCGCCAGAGCCTGATCAAGGTCGAGCAGGATCCGGAGACCGGCCGCCTGAAGGTGCGCACCATGAGCGTAAGGGCGATGACGGCGCTTCCCAAACGGATCGCCCCGGGGCACGGCGCCTGTCCCGGCTGCGGCATCTTCCCCAACCTGAACCAGTTCTTCAAGGGTATCGATGGCGACGCGGTGGTCCTCTTCCAGACCGGCTGCGGCATGGTGGTCACGACTGCCTATCCGCAGAGCTCGCACCGGATCACCTATATCCACAACCTGTTCCAGAACGGGGGCGCTACCCTGTCGGGCGTGGTGGAGATGTACCGCGAGCGGCAGCGGCGCGGCGAGATACCCGCCGAAAGGCAGCTTACCTTCATCATGGTCACGGGCGACGGCGGCATGGACATCGGCATGGGCTCCGCCATGGGCGCGGCGCTCCGCGATCACGGCATGATCATCGTCGAATACGACAACGAAGGATACATGAACACCGGCGACCAGCTCAGTTACGCGGTGCCGCTGGGAACCAAGACCACGACCAGCCATATCGGCCCCGTGGAGAAGGGCAAGTCGTTCCAGCACAAGGACATGCCCCAGATCATGGCCGCCACCAACATCAGGTACGTGGCCACCTCGGTGGAGGGCCTCTCCACCGACATGGTGAAAAAGGCGGCCAAGGCGCAGTGGTACGCCAACCATGGCCACCTGGCATATGTAAAACTTCTGTCAACCTGCCCCCTGAGCTGGCGCTCGAAGGAGGAGCTGGGCACCGAGGTGATGCGCGCGGCCGCCGACTGCAACTTCTTCCCCATCTACGAAGTGGAGCAGGGGTTCACAACCATTAACTACGACCCCGAGCAGCGCAACCGCAAGGTGCCGCTGGCCGACTGGCTGAACATGATGCCGCGCAGCCGCCACCTCACCAGCCCGGACTACAGGCAGCAGTATGAAGAGCTGGAGGCCGAGATCGAGCGGCGCTGGCTGCGGCTCAAGGAGCAGGCGGCAAGCGAGCGGCTTTAGCGCGGAAGCGCTGCGTAGGATTTTCAGGAGCATTACGAGGATGGGAGCTTCCCTAGGCTCCCCCATTCGCGCCCATGCCGGTTTCCCCCAGAAAACGGTTGCGCGCTCAAGAGGGTCGCTACGGGAAGCTCCCATCCTCTATTCAATGCCCTTCATTCTTTCTTCAGCTTTACAGGGCCGCCCAAAAGCCGGCCTGGTTGTTTCCGCGCGACCCTCTTGAGTGCGCACCTGCTTGCTGGGGAGAACAGAGGTTTGGCGCGAATGGGGGAGCAAGGAAATGCACCCGGCCTTTCGTGGCCCTGGCTCACAAATCATTTCTGGGAAGATTGATTTCCGGCCGATGCGGATATGAAACGTTCACCCCAGCGCAATCGACGGCACTCGGCGCCGGGGCTGTGCCAGTCGCAGGTAACCCCGCCGCGATGGCGAAGAGAATTTCGAAGGAGGCCTGATGAAACGTTGTAAAGACTGTGGCATGCCCATGCTGGCTCCGGAGGATTTCGCCGGCGGCGACCCAGGCAGCGAACTCTGCGTCCACTGCGGCCAGAAGCAGCGGATGGCGGGCATGGTGATCGCCTTCAGCATCTTCACAGCCCGGCTGGGCAAGGCGGACGAGCTGGTGGAGTTCCTGGAAAAGAACCTGGAGCAGGCCCGCGGGTTTGCCGGGGTTGCCGATGCCTATATCGCCCAGTCACGTGAAAACCCTGCCCAGTTCTTTACCTATGCGAAGTGGCGCTCGCTCGAGGACTATGACAGCATGCAGCGTGCTTACCAGGAAAGCCCAGAAATGAAGCAAAGCTTCGCCGACATCATGCATTTGCTGGAATGCGAACCGACGATGAGCAGCTTCCAGGTGCTGGAATGACGCCGGCGGTTGTCAGCCGCGTCCCTACGCCGCTTTCTCGCGAGCAGGCTCTTTCCAGTCGATGATCAGGTGCGGCGGCGGCGCCGTCTGCCGCCTGATGTAATCGACGCCGTTGAGGTAGAGCATCTCCTCGCGCAGCCAGGCGTCGAAGGGATGGCTCGAGCGGGCAAAGCGCGTAACCGCTCCGGCCGGGTCGTCGCCCTCGATGAAGAGGACCACCCGTTGCCCCTTGGGCGTCAGGTCGAGATAGAAGCGCTCCCGCGTGATGCCGAACCTGGTAAGGTAATCCCCGTAAGCATCGGCATGGGCGCCGCCCAGCTCGTCCTTCAGGAAGCGCTGGAAATCGTCCAGCCTGCCTTCGCTGACATGGAAAGCCGTCGCCGTCGAGGAGGCCGGGACCCTGCCTTCCACCAGCGGCGATTCGAACTCGAGCTTTGCCGGCCCGGCTATCCTGATATCGCAAAGGTCCGCGCCGGTCAATGTAAAGATCTTCTCTTTTAACCATAAGTCATAATTGTGGCTTGATTCGCCCAGCATCTTCATACTCTGGTCCAGATCGTCGCCCTCGAGATAGACGATGAGGATATCGCCCTCGTTGGTGGGCTCGACCCACATCCTTTCGGCAGTGATGCCCAGCATGCGGTGGGATTCGTCGTGCTCGGCACGGCGCGGCCCCAACGCTTCCTCCGCGAACTCTAGCACCGCCGGCGTCATGCCTGGGAGAATTGGAAACATCTTTACGGTGGCTGCCATTGTTAACATCTCCTTTCCTGAAACCGACGCCAGAAAGAAGCCAGGCGCGATCCTATTAAACAGCCATGACAAGCCTCTTTAAATATGAAATTCCCCTTTGGGAAGCGAGTGAAACGGAGTGTTCCTGTTTGACGGGCGCGCGAAGACATCGATCCGGAAAATTTCACGGTGAGGAAAAGTGCGCGGCAGTTCGGAACCGCGCTCTGCTTCGATGCTTTCCCTGATTTTTCCTGGAAATCGCTACAGTAAGGGCTTGAATTACCGGCTGAAGCAGGATAATCATGCCAGCCGGGGTTTGATTCCCGGCTGAGGCAGGATAGTGTATAGCCGGAAAGCTGAAAATGAACGGAACCCTTTGAGATGAATAA
>JAJYIN010000085.1 GCA_021790075.1 Actinomycetes bacterium
GATAGGTGGCGCCGCCTACCCGGCGGGAGCGCACTTCCAGATGCGGCGTCACCGCATCCACGGCCTGCTTGAGCACCGCCACGGGGTCCTCGCCCTTCTTCTCGCCCAGAATGTCCATGGCCTTGTAAGTGATCTTCTCGGCCGTGGACTTCTTGCCGCCCAGCATGATCTTGTTCACGAACTGGGCCACCAGCTGGCTGTTATACAGCGGATCGGGGGTTGTTTCCCGTTTCTGTGCGGCTGCTCTTCTCGGCATTAGGGCTTCTTCACTCCGTATTTCGATCTTCCCTGGTTGCGGTCGGAGACGCCGGCGGTATCCAGAGCCGCCCGCACCACCTTGTACCGCACGCCTGGCAGGTCCTTGACGCGGCCGCCCTTGACCAGGACCACGGAGTGCTCCTGCAGGTTATGGCCGATGCCGGGGATGTACGCCGTCACCTCGATGCCGGTCGTCAGCCGCACGCGGGCTACCTTCCTCAGAGCCGAATTCGGCTTCTTCGGAGTGGTCGTATAGACGCGCGTGCAGACGCCGCGCCGCTGGGGCGCACCCTTGAGCGCCGGCGTGGAGCTCTTCTCCACCGCGGTCTGGCGCCCTTTTCTGACCAGCTGGTTTACTGTCGGCATATCATCCTTTGCGTGTCTTCGCGTGCTGCTTTTAAGAATTTCGTCCCGTCTGCCCCGATGCGGGCATTTTTACACGCGAAAGAGCGGCAGACCCGTTCATCTCTGTTTCAACGGGGGAACAGAGAAGTCTGCAGCTCAGTTGAAACCTGATTCATAACAGACTGAAGCGCCCGTTGTTGGGGCGCAAAACGGAAGTATAGCAAGCAGGGAAATGGGAGTCAAGGAAATTGTGCGGCCTATGTGCGGCCGGCTGAAACGTCTTTACATGCCGGGCATCCCGGACATGCCGCCGCCCGTGGAATTGCCGCCTGTTCCCGCTCCGGACGGTGGCGTGGCCGGCGCCGGAGTTGTGGCGCTGGGTGCCGGAGCAGCGCCGGATGCCGCCGCACCGGATGCGGCGGCACCGGTAGTGGGCACCCGCGGGTCAAGCCAGTAGCTGCTGGCCATACGCGCGGCATTGCTGGCATTGTACATGGACCAGTCAATCTTGTCCGCCGTCTGCCTGTTGATCACGGTGCTGGCGACCATCACCTCATTCATTCCTTGGGTGCTGTTCATGTCGACCATGGTGCTGAGATCGCTGTAAAGATTTATCTGGACCCGGGAAACGTCAGGATATTCGAACAGGATGCTCATGATGCTGCGGGTAAACGTTGCGGCCACACCCGGAAGCTGATCGGCGGTACATATCATCTGCATGCCGATCATGGGACAGTCTGTCCGGTTCAGGTCGAGCTGGACGAATGTGCCGTCAGCTTCGGGAGTCAGGGTGATGTTCCGGACCAGAGGCCCGCCCATCTCGCCCTTGTCGCCAAACGCGTGCGTGATAATCTGCTTGACGGCGTCCTGCGTTACGGGACCCTGCCGTACCAGCCGGCCGTTTGGTGTAGCCAGCATCGGATCGCCGGTGCTCGTCGTTTGCGGAACGTAGCTCTCGCTCGAGCCACAGCCTGCCGCAAGCAGGGCGACCCCTGCCGCAAGCAACGGGATCGCAACCAGCAGCCGGATTTTACGTCTGCGGGCCCGGAACCTGAATGGGCTGAGTGGGCGCAGTGAAGTCAGCGGATCTTCTCCTCTACCATGGAATCTTCAATCGGCAGCCCGAATTCATCAAAGTATACCATCTTCGCCCTGTTACAGCGACGGGTCGGCCAGATAGCCACTCGCGGCGGCATCGTTTTATTAGTTCGCTGCTTCTTCCTCCTCCTGGGAAGCGCCCACGGCGAGCATCTGCTCCGCTCTCTCCATCGGCTGCTTGGAGTAGATCTCCAGCGTGCGGTAACGCCTGAGGCCGGTGGACGCCGGAATCAGCTTGCCGATGATGACGTTCTCCTTCAAGCCCAGCAGGTGGTCGACCTTGCCCTCGATGGCGGCGTCGGTGAGCACCTTGGTGGTTTCCTGGAAGGAAGCCGCCGAGAGGAAGCTCTCCGTGGCCAGCGAGGCCTTGGTGATGCCGAGGATGGCCTGCTCCACTTCGGCGGGCTGGCCGCCTGCAGCCACGGCCTCCTCGTTGATCTTTTTCAGCTGCACGCGGTCGACCAGTTGACCGGGCAACAGATCAGTGTCACCGCGCTGATTCACCCGGACGCGCTTCATCATCTGGCGCACGACCAGCTCGATGTGCTTGTCGTTGATATCCACGCCCTGGCGGCGGTAGACGTTCTGGACCTCGCTCACCAGGTATAACTCGGTAGCGGTGTTGCCTTTGATCTTCACCAGGTCGGCGGGGTACAGCGAGCCCTCGGTTAGCTGCGTGCCGGCCTCGACCTTTTCCCCGTCCTTGACGAACACGCGCGTATGGCGCGGGAAGCTGTAGCTCTTCTCTTCGCCCTTGGCGCCTTGGATGATCACCTTGAGGCTCTTGTCGGTATCCACCAGCTCGGCCTTGCCCGCGATCTCGGTGATTTTGGCCTGGCCTTTCGGCTTGCGCGCTTCGAACAGCTCGACGACGCGGGGGAGGCCGTGGGTGATGTCCTCGCCGGCGATGCCGCCGCGGTGGAAGGTGCGCATGGTCAGCTGCGTTCCCGGCTCGCCGATTGACTGGGCGGCGATGATGCCAACGGCGTCGCCCAGCTCGGCAATCTCGCCGGAGGCCAGGTTGCGGCCGTAGCAGCAGCTGCAGACGCCCACTTCCGACTCGCACTTGAGCACCGAGCGCACCGGGATGATGTAGCCTTCCTTTTCCCCGTGCACCGCGTCGATCTCGCGGATTACCGCGGAGGTCAGATGCGTGCCCTTCTCGGCGACGATGGCCGGCCGGCGTTTGCCCGGTATCTCCTGGGCCAGCACCCGCCCGATGAGGCTCTCGTTGAGCTTGGTGCTGCCCGTGCGCTTGTCGGCGATGCGCAGCGGCAGTTCCAGATAATCCTCGGTGCCGCAGTCTTCCTCGCGGATGATGACGTCCTGGGCCACGTCCACCAGACGCCGCGTCAGGTAGCCGGAGTCGGCGGTCCTGAGCGCCGTGTCGGCCAGGCCCTTGCGGGAGCCGTGGGTGGAGATGAAGAACTCCAGCACGCTCATGCCTTCCATCAGGCTGGCCTTGACGGGGCGCTCGATGGTGTCGCCCTTCGGATTGAGCATCAGGCCCCTCATGCCGGCAAGCTGGTGCATTTGATCGGGATTACCACGGGCGCCGGAGTTGGCCATCATGAAGAGCGGGTTGAGCTCATACAGGTTCTTGTCCATCGCCTCGGCGACTTCATCGGTCGCCTGCTGCCACTTGTGGATCACCATCTCCCGCCGCTCGCCGTCGGTGATGAAGCCGCGGTCGTACTGCTTGTGGACCTCCTCCACCTCGGTCTCGTAACGGTCGAGGATGGCCGGCTTGTCAGGCGGGATGACGATGTCGTTCTTGCCGACGGTGACGCCGGAAAGGGTAGCGTGCTTGAAGCCGAGATGCTTGATCACGTCCAGCACGCGGGCCACGGTGACGGCGCCGTACTGGTTGATCATGTCGGCGATCAGGTTCTTCATCCGGTTCTTGTCCAGGGTGACATTGACGAACGGGCGCATGGCCGGGTCGTATTCGTCACCCAGGTGGTCGGACAGGACGGCGTCGATCTCGTCGTTGAAGATGGCCCGCCCCGCGGTGGTGAGGATTACCTCACCATGCCGCCTGATCCGGATGACCTGCTGCAGGCCGACGGTCTTCTCGTCATTGGCCCTCAGCACCTCTTCGGCGGAACCGAACAGCGGCGGCACCGGCTTCATCTTCTGCGGGTCGACCTCGCTGACATCGATCTCGCAGTAGGTGAGCCAGTAGGTGCCCAGGACCATGTCCTGGGAAGGCACCGCCAGCGGCCGGCCGTGGGCCGGCGACAGGATGTTATTGGATGAAAGCATCAGGATGCGGCACTCCGCCTGGGCTTCTGCCGACAGCGGCACATGCACGGCCATCTGGTCGCCGTCGAAGTCGGCGTTGAAGGCGGCGCAGACCAGCGGATGGATCTGGATCGCCTTTCCCTCGACCAGGATCGGCTCGAACGCCTGGATGCCCAGCCGGTGCAGGGTCGGAGCGCGGTTGAGCATCACCGGGTGTTCGGAGATGACCTCTTCCAGCACGTCCCAGACCTCGGGCACCATGCTCTCCACCATCTTCTTGGCGGCCTTGATGTTCTGCACCCGGTCGCGCTCGACCAGGCGGCTCATGATGAAAGGTTTGAACAGCTCCAGCGCCATCAGCTTGGGTACGCCGCACTGATGCAGCTTCAGCTGCGGGCCGGCCACGATCACCGAGCGGCCCGAATAGTCGACGCGCTTGCCCAGCAGGTTCTGGCGGAAGCGGCCCTGCTTGCCCTTGAGCATGTCGGACAGCGATTTCAGAGGCCGGTTGCCCGGGCCCGTGACGGCGCGGCCGCGCCGGCCGTTGTCGAACAGGGCGTCCACCGCTTCCTGCAGCATGCGCTTCTCGTTGTTGACGATGATCTCCGGAGCGCCAAGGTCCAGCAGCCGCTTGAGGCGGTTGTTCCGGTTGATGACGCGCCGGTAAAGGTCATTGAGGTCGCTGGTGGCGAAACGGCCACCGTCCAGCTGCACCATCGGCCGCAGTTCCGGCGGGATCACCGGTACCGCTTCCAGGATCATCCACTCGGGCCGGTTGCCGGAACGCAGGAAGGCGTCCACCACCTTGAGGCGCTTGAGCGCCCGCTGGTGCTTCTGGCCCTTGCAGGTTTCGACGCACTCGTTGAGCTCATCGACTTCTTTTTCCAGGTCAACCTGCTCCAGCAACTCGCGGATGGCCTCGGCGCCCATGCCGCCCTGGAAATACTTGCCGAAACCGAAGGGGCTGCCGAAGCGGTCCTTCAGATCGCGGAAGAGCTGCTCGTCGCCGACGATCTGCTTCGGCTCCAGCTTCTGGAACTCTTCCCAGATCCGCATGAGGCGCTCGGCCTGCTCCTCGGCGTACTGCCCGGTGTCGGCGATCTCGTCGGCGATCTCGCGCTCGACGCGGGTCTTGCGCTCGGCGGTCTCCTTCTTGGTGATGCGGCGCAGCTTGGCTTCGGTGCCGCCGTAGACCGCCAGCACCTCCTGCTCGATCTCTTCAGGGGTAGCCTCGCCGTCCAGTACGCGCAGCCGCCGCTCCCGGGTCTCCTCCAGCTCGGCGATGCGCTCCACCTTGTCGGCGTGGAACTGCTCGATGGCCGCGTTCACCTTTTCCTGCAGCGCTTCCATGTCGGCGGCCCGCTTCTCGCTATCCACGAAGGTGACGATGGAGCCGGCGAAATAAAGCACCTTCTCCAGTTCCTTGGGGGCGATGTCCAGCAGGTAGCCCAGACGGGACGGCACGCCCTTGAAGAACCAGATGTGGGAAACCGGGGCCGCCAGGTCGATATGGCCCATGCGCTCGCGGCGGACCTTGGAGCGCGTCACCTCGACGCCGCAGCGCTCGCAGATGATGCCCTTGTAGCGGACGCGCTTGTACTTGCCGCAATAACATTCCCAGTCCTTGGTGGGACCGAAGATGCGCTCGCAGAAGAGGCCGTCCTTCTCCGGCTTCAGGGTGCGGTAGTTGATGGTCTCGGGTTTGGTGACCTCGCCCGAAGACCAGGCCCTGATCTTCTCCGATGAAGCCAGGCCGATCTTGATAGCATCAAAATTATTGATGTCTAGCAACAGTTCCTCCTAAAAAACGGTGTGGATACCGGATATCTTTTGGCGCCCTTCTGCGCGCCGTTAATTTCCAAATCAGTTAGTCGACTTCTACTTCCGAACTGGCGATCTCCGAATCGGCGGTCTCGTCCTCGGCCTCCTCAGCCATGTCAACCGCCTCGCCGGCGGCCAGAACTTCCGATACCTCTTCCTCCTCGCCCTCTTCGCTTTCGGCCTTCTTCAGGCCGGCGGACAGGTCGATGCCCAGCTCCTCAGCGGCGCGCCTGAGTTCGTCGTCCTCTTCGATCATCTCGACGCTCTCGCCTTCCTCGGAGAGGATGCCGACGTCAAGGCCGAGGCTCTGCATCTCCTTCAGGAGCACCTTGAACGACTCGGGGATGTTGGGCTCGGGGATGTTCTCCCCCTTGACGATCGCCTCGTAGGCCTTGACGCGGCCCACGGTGTCGTCAGACTTGATGGTGAGCATCTCCTGGAGAGTGTGGGCGGAGCCGTAAGCTTCCAATGCCCAGACCTCCATCTCACCGAAGCGCTGGCCGCCGAACTGCGCCTTGCCTCCCAGCGGCTGCTGGGTGACCAGAGAGTAGGGTCCCGTTGACCTGGCGTGAATCTTGTCATCAACCAGGTGCAGCAGCTTCAGAATATACATATAGCCCACGGTGATCTTGTCGCCGTACGGCTCGCCGGTGAGGCCGTTAAACAGCTTCACCTTGCCGGCGGCCGGGTTGGGCTCGTCACTGTCATAGGTGTAAGTGATCTTCTTTTCCGGATCGTGCTCGTAGCACTTGATGAGCGCTTCCTCCACCTCACCCAAAGTAGCGCCGTCAAAGACGGGCGTGGCGATGTGCGCCGGCGACTTGAAGCCGTCGCCGTCATCCCAGCCGCGGGCGGCGGCCCAGCCCAGATGCGTCTCCAGGATCTGGCCGATATTCATCCGGGAAGGGACGCCCAGCGGGTTGAGGATGATGTCCACCGGGGTGCCGTCCTCCAGGAAGGGCATGTCCTCCTCGGGGACGATCTTGGAGATGACGCCCTTGTTGCCGTGGCGGCCGGCAAGTTTGTCGCCCTCGGCGATCTTGCGCTTCTTGGCCACGTAGACACGGACCAGCTTGTTGACGCCCGGGGCCAGGTCGTCGCCCTTGTCCCGGGAGAAAATCTTGACGTCGATGACGCGGCCGCCCTCGCCGTGCGGCACCTTCAGCGAGGTATCGCGCACCTCGCGCGCCTTTTCCTTGAAGATGGCGCGGATCAGCTTTTCCTCGGCAGTCAGCTCAGTCTCGCCCTTGGGAGTGACCTTGCCCACCAGCAGGTCGCCGGAGTTGACCTCGGCGCCGATACGGATGATGCCGTCCTCGTCCAGGTCCGCCAGCGATTCCTCGCTGCGGTTGGGGATGTCGCGGGTGATCTCCTCGTCGCCCAGCTTGGTGGTGCGGGCCTCGACCTCGTACTCCTCTATATGTATGGAGGAGAGGACATCGTCCTTGACAAGCCGCTCACTGAGGATGATCGCGTCCTCGAAATTGTATCCTTCCCAGCTCATGAAGGCGACCAGCAGGTTCTTGCCCAAGGCCATCTCGCCCTCGTCGGTGGCGGCGCCGTCGGCCAGGACCGCGCCTTTCTTGACCCGCTCCCCTTCCACCAGAAGCGGCTTCTGGTGAATCAGCGTGCCCTGGTTGGAGCGGGTGAACTTGTTGAGGGTGTAAACGTCTTCCTCGCCCTTGCCGGTCTCGACGATGATGTGCCCGGCGTCGACTTCCTTGATCTTGCCCGGCCGCTTGGCCATGATGACGTCGCCGGTGTCGACGGCGGCGCGGAACTCGATGCCGGTGCCGATCAGCGGCGCTTCCGAAGTCAGGAGCGGCACCGCCTGGCGCTGCATGTTGGAGCCCATCAGGGCGCGGTTGGCGTCGTTATGCTCCAGGAAGGGGATCAGCGCCGTGGCCACCGAAACGATCTGCTGCGGCGAGACGTCCATGAAGTCAACTTCCTTGGGCTCCACGGTAACCACCTCGCCGTCGCGGGCGCGCGCCAGAATGTGCTTGTCCTTAAACTTGCGCGTGTTGGGATCGAAGTTGGCGCTCGCCTGCGCGATGACGTATTTGTCTTCCTCACTGGCGTCGATATAAACGATCTCGTTAGTGACCCGGCCCTGCTCCACCTTGCGGTACGGGGTCTGGATGAAACCGAACTTGTTGACGGTGGCAAAAGACGAGAGGGTGCCGATCAGACCGATGTTAGGGCCTTCCGGCGTCTCGATCGGGCACATGCGGCCGTAGTGGGTCGGGTGGACGTCGCGCACCTCGATCGGCGCCCGCTCCCGGGTGAGGCCACCGGCGCCCAGGGCGCTCAGGCGGCGCCGGTGGGTGAGGCCGGCCAGCGTGTTGGTCTGGTCCATGAACTGCGACAGCTGCGAGGAGCCAAAGAACTCCTTGAGCGCGGCCACCACAGGGCGGATGTTGATAATATGCTGAGGTGTAATAGCATCGACGTCCTCGGTCGTCATGCGTTCCTTGACGACGCGCTCCATGCGGTAGAGGCCGATGCGGAAGGCTTCCTGCACCAGCTCGCCCACCGTGCGCAGGCGGCGGTTGCCGAAATGCTCGTACTCGTCCAGGTCGTGGGCGATCTCCTCGCGGGGCAGGCTGATGGCCTCGGCGGCGTAATCGGCCGCGTCCTCG
>JAJYIN010000086.1 GCA_021790075.1 Actinomycetes bacterium
TATCCCGGATCTCACCGACCATGACGATATCGGGGTCGGAACGCAGAATCGCCCTCAGGCCAGAGGCGAATGTGAGCCCCGCCTTGGGATTGATCTGTGTCTGGTTGATGCCGCTCAGGCGATACTCGACCGGATCCTCGACGGTGATGATGTTTTTTTCCTTGGTATTAAGCACGTTCAGGGTGGCATACAGGGTGGTGGACTTGCCGCTGCCGGTCGGGCCGGTGACCAGGAGGGCGCCGTATGGTTTGCTGTATGAGGACTCAAACCGCTTCAGGGCTTTCTCGGAGAAACCGAGGTCGGACAGGTTCAGGAGCACGCTGCTCTTGTCCAGGAGGCGCAGGACGATCTTTTCCCCATAGACGGTGGGCATGGAAGCGACACGGATGTCAATGGGCTTGCCTCCTACGGTCAGGCCGATGCGACCATCCTGGGGAATCCGGCGTTCGGCGATATCGATGTCCGCCATCACCTTGATGCGGGAAAGCACGCCCGCCTGCATTCGTTTGGGGATGGACATGATCTCGTGCAGGACACCGTCGATCCGAAAGCGGATCACCAACTCTTTTTCCTGGGGCTCGAAATGAAGGTCGCTGGCGCCGTCATCGACTCCCTGGCTGATGACTCCGTTGACCAGCTTGACGATGGGGGCCTCAGCCGCGACCTCGCGGATGTCGGCTTCCACCGAAGTCCCCGCCGCCATCTCCATCTCCATCTCTTCCTGGACGTTCTCACCGACCGACTCACCCAGCCGGTGGATCTTGGAAATCGCGCCGAAGACGTCCTCCGCGGATGCGATTGCCGGCTTCATGTCGTAACCGGTCATCATGCGCAGGTCGTCCACCGCGAAGACGTTGGTGGGATCGACCATCGCCACCAGCAGCGTGTTCTCATCCACGAACTTTACCGGGATGGCGCCGTAGCGGCGGGCCAGTTTCTCGGGAACCATGTTGGCAGCCAAGGGATCGACATCGTAATCAGCCAGGGCGATATGCTCGACGCCCAATCTTTCCGCCAGCGCATGGTTGAGCTGATCCTGGGTTAGAATTCCGTCTTCGACCAGCAGCTCGCCCAGGCGTTTGGGCGTATTCTTCTGCTTCTCCAGAACCGCCTGGAGCTGTTCCCGGGTGATCAGGCCCTTTCCGACCAGGATCTCTCCTATTGGCTGGAGTTTCCGGATGTTTTTTCGCGATGTCAGCTCGCTAGGATTCAAGTGCGTTCCTCATGACGCTGAGTGGAGGATCTTCCCCGGTCCACAAATGGATAGAAGCCGCTCCCTGATGGAGTAGCATTGCGAGTCCGCCCATAACGGTCGCCCCTTTTTCTCGCGCCGCGACCAGGAGAGGTGCTTCCTGTGCTGCGTAGACTATGTCGCAAACGACGTGGTCATTCGTTAATCTATCGACGTCCATAGGAACACTCTTTAGGTGGCCTTCCATGCCCACAGATGTCGCATTTATCAACAACCTGCTGGTCGATATTAGGTCGCTGGTGTCTTCATCCGGCAAGTGGATAATCACCTCAAGTGCAGGGAAATCGCGGTTAAACAGGGACTTGAGATCTTCCGCGCGCTGGCGGGTCCGGTTGATGATGGTGATGCGGGGCGCGCCTTTTTCCGCCAGCGCCACAGCGATGGACCGGGCAGCGCCACCCGCCCCGAGGATGACGACTGCGGCAGCGGTAAAATCGATGTCCGCCGTTTCCCCGATGGCCCGGATGAAGCCAGCGCCATCGGTGTTGTGACCCTCCAATACTCCGTCACGATTTACTATGGTGTTGACTGCTCCCGCCCGGCTGGCTGAGATGTCCAGGTGGTCCAGAAGATCGCAGACGGGGACTTTGTGAGGGATTGTGACATTTGCTCCCAGGAATTCCATCGCCCTGATGCCGGCGACCGCCGCCGGAAGATTTTCCGGCAGAACGTGCAGCGGTACATAGCGGATGTTGAGGCCCATTGCCTCAAAGGCCGCATTCTGCATGCGGGGCGAGAGGGTGTGGGTGACCGGATGCCCCAAAATCCCCACCAGTCTTGTTTCTCCGTTGATGCCCAAATCTACCTCCCTGTTACCTGGATAAGCGGCCGCTCATCCGGAAGACTTAGCCGGAACACGCAGAACAGTGAAAATGGAGATGCGGGTGACCGTGGCTCAGGCCACTCAGGGCTTGAACACGAAAACGAGGAGAAAGGTGGTGATGAAGAATCCCGTGGCGACGACAACCGTGGCCCGGGTCAGGTTTTTCTCGATGACGGTGGTGCCGCTGAACGTTTCGCTCATGCCGCCCCCGAAGATACCGGAAACGCCCCCCTGGCCTGAATGCAGGAGGATAAGTACGATCAGGACGACCGCCAGAACGGAATGTATGCCTAGAATCACGAAAGCCATCGTGCTGTCTTCTGTTCGGGATTGAGATTACTGGACCATCAAGATGATAACGATAGGCTGCGTCAACCGCAAGTCCCGGCAGGGCTAGAGCCCGGAAATCAGGCAGTGGCCGGTCATCTGTTCCGGGACCGGGACCTTCAGGTAAACGAGTATCAGTGGGGCGATATCACCCAGGGAGCAGCCTTCGGCAAGATGAACCGCGGTATCCGTCACTACCAGGGGAACCGGGCCGCTGGTGTGCGCGGTGTCGGGGCCGGCCTCGGCGTCGATCATCCTCTCGGCGTTGCCGTGATCGGCGGTGATCAGGCAGACGCCTCTCTGATCCCGGACCCTGGCCACGACCCGCCCGACACAGTCGTCCACGACTTCCACCGCCTCGACGGCGGCTTCCAGATTCCCGGTATGCCCGACCATGTCGCAGTTGGCCAGGTTCAGGATGATGAAATCAAAGTGATGCCGGTCCAGCTGGCCGAGCAGTTCCCGGGTTACCTCGGGAGCGCTCATCGCCGGCTTCTGGTCGTACGTGGGGACGTCGGATGGAGACGGGATCAGCTGGCGCGATTCTCCAGGGTAAGTCTTTTCGATGCCGCCGTTAAAGAAGAACGTCACATGGGCGTATTTTTCGGTCTCGGCAATGTGAAGCTGGGTCTTGCCGGCCTTCGACAGCACCTCGGCCAGCACGTCATGCAGCTGCTCGGGCGGGAATGCGATGGGGCTCGTAAAAGTGGCGTCATATTCAGCCATCGTGACGAAGTAAGGTAGCGGAGCGTCCGGGCTCCGGTCGAATTTGTCAAATTCCTGGAAAGTGAGTGCCTGGGTAAGCTGCCGGGCCCGGTCGGGACGGAAATTGAAGAATATGGCGCTGTCGCGTGAGCCCAGCCGCGCCTCAGGCTTCGCGTCTACCACTGTCGGGACGGTGAACTCGTCCGTGATGCCCTGCCTGTAGGAATCCTCCATCAGGGTGACAGGATTGGGAACGTGAGGGCCCACTCCGTGGACGATGGCGTCGTAAGCAAGCTTCACCCGGTCCCAGCGGCGGTCACGGTCCATGGCGTAATAGCGTCCGGAAACCGTGGCTATTTCTCCTATGCCCTCCTGCTTCAGAAAGGCGGATATCTCCTTGATGTACTTGACGCCGCTTTTGGGAGGCACGTCGCGGCCGTCCATGAACATGTCCAGGAAGAGCCGGTCTGCGCCTTCGTTCTTGGCCATTTTGACCAGCGCCTTGAGGTGGCCGATGTCGCTATGGACGCCACCGTCCGAAAGCAATCCCAGGAGGTGCACCGCCCCGCCTCTCTTTTTGGCCTGCGCCATACCTTCCCGCAATTCCTGGTTCTGGAAGAAAGAGCCTTCCTGGATGGCCCGGTTGATGCGGGTCAGGTCCTGGTAGACGACGCGGCCGGCCCCCAGATTCAGGTGCCCGACCTCGGAGTTCCCCATCTGGCCGGGTGGAAGGCCCACCGCCTCTCCCGAAGCATTAAGAATCGTATGTGGAAAGCGGGCAAAGAGGGCATCCAGGTTGGGAGTGTGAGCCTGAGCGATGGCATTGCCCGGTCCGGGCGGGGCTTTCCCCCAGCCGTCCAGCACTAACAGGCAAACATAGGTGGGCTCCGTTCGGGGCACGGTCCCTTCCTTCAGCTGAATTTGACGATCTGGGCGAAGCTGCCGGCTTTGAGGCTGGCTCCTCCTACCAGGGCGCCGTCGATATCCTCTTCCGCCATCAGTTCGCTGATGTTGTCCGGTTTGACGCTGCCGCCGTAAAGGATCCTCACCCGGCCTGCGGCGCCGGCGCCGAAGCGGCCCGTCAGAGCCTCCCTGATGAAACCGATCGCCTGCTGGGCGATCTCGGGGGTGGCCGTCTTGCCGGTGCCGATGGCCCAGATGGGCTCATAGGCAATTACCATGCCGGCCAGCATGTCTGCATCGATTCCGGCCAGGCCTCCCTCGATCTGGCCGCGCAGTTTTTCCTCGGTCTTCCCGGCTTCCCTCTCGGCATCGGTCTCACCGATGCAGAGGATCGGACGGATACCGGCCTCAATGGCAACAGCGACCTTTTTGGCCAGATCTTCGTCGTTCTCGCAAAAGAATTCCCGGCGCTCGGAGTGGCCCAGAATTACATCCGTGACACCGATCTCCTTGAGCATGGGGGCGGAAACCTCTCCCGTAAAGGCGCCCTCGGGCGCGAAGTGCATGTTTTGGGCGGCAATCCTAACGGGACTGTTATCAGTCTGCCGCCTCACTTCCGCCAGGCAGGTGAACGGAGGACAAAGGACCATTTCCACACCGGTCACGCCGGCGACCAGGCCCAGGAATTCGGCCGTGTACGCCGAGGCCTCTGAGGTCGTCTTGTACATCTTCCAGTTGCCGGCAATGATAGGCGTCCGGTTGCTCATCAGCCCTCCAGAATGTAGTTTCCCTGTCACCTGCTTCCGTTTCGCCTGCCAGGGCCTGTAAAGCCGGGGCCCGCCAAGCGGCATTCATTATTTATAAGGGAGGTCTAAAAAGCAACCTCGGACAGGGACTATGCTAGAATTATTGAATCCTTGTCACGGCGAAGGAGGGTTCAGCTGCATGACTGAAGAGGTTACCATCTATACAAAGCCCGGCTGTCCGTACTGCAAAGCCGCTAAAGAGGACCTGGACAGCAGGTCCATTCTGTACCGGGAACTGGATGTTACTGCCGACCCGGCCATCAAGGAGGAAGCCATCGCCAGGGCCGGAGTCGCAGCCGTGCCGGTGATCGTCAGGGGCGATGAGGTTTCTGTGGGTTTCGGAGGAAGCTGAGGCATCTAGGGGTCCGGCAGGCGCCGGACACGCACTGTAGCGAGAAAAAGAATAGCAACAAATATCATGTCCCTGATAAAACGATTTCTTCCCCTGCTGATCCTGTCCCTGCTGGCGGCTGCCGTCCTGGCGGGCTGCGGTTCAAAGGACCCCTCAGCCGGCGGCACTTCCACTGCCCAGGCAAACAGCAAGCAGGCGCCCGACTTTTACGTCGAGACGCTTGACGGAACCATGACATCGCTGAGCGACATGAAGGGCAAGCCCCTGGTCATCAATTTCGGGGCGTCGTGGTGCGGTCCCTGCCAGCTGGAGGCTCCCGTCATCGCCAGCATGTACAACAAGTACAAGGACCGCGTGAATTTCTTCGGGATGGCGGTCCAGGACAGGAAAGAAGACGCCCTCGCATTCGCCCACAAGAGCGGCTTTACTTACCGCATCGGCCTCGACCCCAACGGCGATGTCGCGTATGACTACCAGAAAGCGGCCAAGGTGCCCTATGGCGGCATCCCGATGACCATCTTCATCAACAGGAATGGCGACATCGTCGATTATTACCTGGGACCGCTGAACGAGCAGCAGTTCGAGCAGCGGGTGAGCAAGATTCTCAACTGATTTGCGGGCCTAACCGGTTTAGTTTTCAGGCGGGTATGGCTTCAGATGTTCAGGTGGGAAATACGCGGCAGGTTACGCAGCTTCTGCTGATAGTCGAATCCATAACCCACGAAAAACTCGTCCGGCACCGTGAACCCCTGGTATTTGACCGGCAGGTCGACCAGGCGGCGATAGGGACGGTCGAGGAGCGTGGCGATCTCCAGGGACGCGGGGTTGCGGAGCCACAGGCTCTGGGTGATGTAGTTCAGGGTCAGGCCCGTATCGATCACATCCTCCACGATCAGAACATCACGTCCCTCGATATCCTGGTCGAGATCTTTCAGGAAACGGACCCGGCGGACTTCCCCTCCCTCCTGGCGCCGGTCGCGCCGGTAGCTGGAGATGGAGATGAAGTCCAGGGAGATGGATGTGGTGATTTCACGGGCAAGGTCGGCCAGGAAAAAGACCGCCCCCTTGAGGATGGAGATGAGCAGCAATTCGCGGCCGTCGTAGTCGCGGGAGATCCGGCCGCCCAGTTCCCGCACCTTTTCGGCGATCTCCTGCTCGCTCAGGTAGGTCTCGCCGATCAGACCCAGAATATCCGGTTTAGCCGCCATCGGCCCCCGACCTCACAGATTTCAGATTGACGCCTCCCGGCCCCTGAGGGCAAACCGGCGCCGGGTTACCTCGACTGATGCTCGCCCTCTGCATGAATATCATACTTCTGAGCCAGCTTGAGAAAATCTCTCTTGTAAAAGAGTTTGATGTTTATCTCCGGGAACCTTTCTTTTATCTTGCGGATTTTCATATTCTTCTTGGTTACGTGAGCCTGTTTCATGGTTGTGAGCTCCACGAACAGGTCCTGCTCGGGCAGGTAGAAATCCGGGGTAAAGGCTTCGACGACGTTGCCTTCCTGGTCGCGTTCCAGCACGAAGGTCCGGGGCTCATACATCCAGGGAAGACCGTAATAATCGAGAATGCGGGCGCACTCCTCTTCACTGCGGTTGGCAAACTGCGGAGGAGTGTCCCCCATGTAGGCAGTAAACTTGGGTTTGCTGTCAGACATTCAAAAAAACTATAACAGAGACGGGAACCGGCGCTCAAGCGCCTGGGACGGGCGGCAACCACGCAGAGGAGCGCCCGGGGAGGCGCGGCAACCCGGCGCCGGATCACCAGGGAGGCGAGGCAACCCGGCGTGGAACGCTCTTGCGGACCCTCCGGCGTCTTCGTCGCTCCGTTTGACCGCCTCAGCAGCGCTGTGTTACGTTGCTAATCTATGAGTCTTGCCATCCCACCCCTGCCCGGGTCGAGCCGGATCAATACCAGCGGCCGTCTGGAGGTGGCCGGCTGCGACGTGGTGGAGCTGGCCAGCGAATACGGCACACCGCTGTTCATCTATGACGAGCAGGAGATCCGCGACCGGTGCCGCGCCTACCGGGAGGCGTTTGCCTCCCGCACGGATGATTTTGAGATCATCTATGCCAGCAAGGCTTTCTCCTGTACGGCCATGTCCCAGTTGATCGCCCAGGAAGGGCTGTCCCTGGATGTGGCCTCCGGAGGCGAACTTTATACGGCGCTCAGGGCGTGGTTCCCTCCGGAAAACATCTTCCTGCATGGCAATGCCAACACCGAGGATGAACTTTTCCGGGCGGTGCGTTCCGAAGTTGGACATATAGTGGTTGACTCACTGGACGAACTCAGGACCCTGGACCGGATCGCCGGCAGGGAGGGTCGGCGGCAGCCGGTCCTGCTCCGCATCACTCCGGGCATAGAAGCCCATACGCATGATTTCGTCCAGACCGGCAAACTGGATTCCAAATTCGGTTCCTGCCTCGAGGAAGGGGTGGCTGTGAGTGTTGTGGAGGCCGCCCTGGAGTCGGCCAATCTCGAGTTGACCGGTTTTCATGTTCATATTGGTTCACAGATTTTTTCCCTGGAACCCTACCGGAAGACGATTTCCGTGATGGCGGATTTTCTGGCTCAATGTCACAGCCGTTTCGGCTTTGAGTGCCGGCTGCTCGACCTGGGCGGCGGCCTGGGGGTCGCCTACGCCCCTGGCGACGAACCCGCCAGCCCCGACCAGCTGGCCGGGGTGATGGTAACCGGGTTGCAAGAGGAGATGGAACGCGTGGCTCTGCCGGTGCCCCGGCTGGCTGTGGAACCGGGGCGCTCGATCGTGGCCAATGCCTGCCTGACCGCGTACACGGTTCAGACGGTGAAAGAGATTCCGGGGGTAAGAACCTATGTGGCGGTTGACGGGGGGATGTCGGACAACCTGCGGCCCATGCTCTATGGCGCCGCCTACACGGCGCTGCTGGCCGCGAAGCCGGAGGCCGAGCCCACGGCGACCGCCGCCATAGCCGGGAAACACTGTGAATCGGGTGATATCCTGGTCCGGGAGGCGCCGCTGCCGGATCCGCGCCCTGGGGACGTGCTGGTGACGCCGGCGACCGGTGCTTATGGATATTCCATGTCGAGCAACTACAACGGCCAGTTGCGGCCGGCTGTCCTTTTCGTTAAGGAAGGCACAGCCCGGGTAGTTATTAGACGCGAGGATTACGAAGACCTGGTGCACCTCCACGAGCGACTGGAATAGGGCGTGACCTGGAAACAGTA
>JAJYIN010000087.1 GCA_021790075.1 Actinomycetes bacterium
AATATAATGATGTTTATCAAGTTTGCTTTGTTGCCTCACGCCTGCCCGCTTGCGGTCCTGAATCCTCTTCTCTCCCGCAAACTTTGCCACTCGCTTCCCAATTAGCCTAGAATAGAATAAGCCACGCAAAATACATCCTCATCCGGTGCTATTTTCCTGGCTTGGGCCGAAGGAGCTCCAACTCCTTCGGCCTGTTTTTAACCGCATTCTGCCCGCAGGCCAGTCCGGTTTTTGGGCAAAAAAAGTAGGACTTTTCCGCGACGAACAGCCGTCGTAAATTATCCTACCGTCTATCTATTTTTTGGCCCAGCTCCCCACCAATCGCCTTCCCGCCCGAAGGGAATCAAACAATTGGAGGCATATTACTTTACCTCTGCTGGTGCTTTATGTCAATAGATGCTTGCCGACATTATTGTGTCAGCTTTTTTCCTTTACTCTTCGGTCTCGCTGGGCTTCGACTTCCTGAAATTCTGCGACCAGAGTCTCGATCAGCTCCCGCACGGTGACAATTCCTTCAGCCCGGTATGCATTTGCGCCGGCAAATGCAAATCCATGTTTTAGCTGTCCGCGCTTGGCGTTAACCAGTGCGAAGAAGATGCAGTAAGGACTGTTCTTATGATCGCAGGTCTTGATGCAGTGATAAGGGCAGCGATATGGCTTCTTCTTTCCCCGGCTGACTTCATCAAGGAAGCGGTTGCGGATCGCCCGGCCTGGCATGCCCACCGGGCTCTTTATGATGACGATGTCATCGGCGCTGGCATTGATGTACGCCTGCTTGAACTCAGACGAGGCGTTGCATTCCAAGGTGGTAACAAAGCGCGTACCCATCTGCACGCCGGCAGCGCCCATGTCCAGGAAACGGGAGATGTCACGGCCGGTGTAGATGCCGCCGGCGGCGATGACGGGGATCTCAATCCCGCTGCTATCGGCGAACGGCCTGATGGTCTCGATCACCTGCGGTACGAGCCTGTCCAGCATGAACGCCGGATCGCCCAACTGCTCCTCCTTGAACCCCAGATGACCGCCAGCCAGGGGACCTTCCACCACAAAAGCATCAGGCAGACAATGATGGCGTGCCGACCAGCGTTTGCAGATCAAACGCGCCGCCCGCGCCGAAGAGACGATCGGCACCAGCTTGGGACGGTGCCCGCCGTGTATCAGCTGGGGCAAGTCGAGCGGCAGCCCGCCGCCGGAAAAGATGATGTCGATTTTCTGGTCAACCGCCACGTTCACCATATTGTCGTAATCCGAAAGCGCCACCATGATGTTGACGCCGAGGATGCCGTCGGTCAGGCCCCGCGCCTTGCCGATTTCTTTTTCCAGGGCACGGATGTTGGCGTCCAGATAATTGGAGAAGAAATCCGCTTCCGGCATGCCGATGCCGGCGGCGGCAATGACGCCGATGCCCCCTTCATCAGCGACGGCGGCCGCCAGACCGGCCAGTGAGATCCCTACCCCCATTCCTCCCTGGATGATCGGCAGCCTGGCGGTCAGGTCGCCGATCTTCAGTTCCTGCAACATGTCAAACTCTACTTCCTTGAATGGGCGGCACAAAAAAAAGGGCCCTCCTGTCGAAGGGTCCTTTTTGATAGATACCTCGATGGATAACTACGCTATTGGAGTCACGTTCGTGGCTTGCGGTCCCTTGGGACCTTCCGCAGCTTCGAAAGTCACCTTCTGGCCCTCAGCGAGGGTTTTAAAACCGTCGCCTTTGATCTCAGAAAAGTGCACGAACAGGTCGCTCCCGTTCTCACGCTCGATAAAGCCGAAGCCTTTCTGATCAGAGAACCATTTGACTGTTCCTTCTGGCAAGTTCATTCCTCCTCTCACCATGCCCGTGGAATGAGTACTCGAACTTGCCAAACACGAAACCAGTCGAAGCACTTCACACCAAGTAAACCCATGAACTATGGGCTGATTACACTATAGAGCAGCCAGCGCCGTTAAGCAAATAAAAATTCGTGACCTACGGATAGACATACAAGACGCCGACGGAATCTTCAGCGCTGGCGGCGAGAGACGAGTGCCACGCGCTCACCCCCTGGGGCACACTGTACTTCAATGTGACCGAGCTGGAGCCGCCGCCAGCAATCGTGCCGCTGCCCAGCAACTGCGGCATGGCGGTGACCAGGGTGACGCCGTTGGTGTTGGTACTGCCGGTGAGCTGTACCTGGAAGGCATCGTTGCTGCCGGCGTTGCCGACACTCCAGGCAACTGAAAGCTGCCTGGCATTGTAGTCATCGATTGAGGCCCAGAACGGGCCGGGATCATTCAGATACAGATCCGGACGCCCGCCGCCCACAGGCGCCGCCAGGGGCAGATTGTCCTGACCGCCGGCAAAAACGTAAGGGCTGTCAACGAAACCGTCATGGTTGGCGTCCGGCGTAGCCCAGTCACTCCAGTAATTGCCGCCGGCGGGAGCCGCAAGGCTGAATACATTGGCGCTGCATGAGCTGCAGACCGTTATCTGGACGGTATTACTCAGGAAATTGTTCCGGCTGACTGTGTTGTTCCTTGAATTCAGGCCGATACGGACGCCAAGCGTATTGGAGCGGGCAAGATTGCCGCTCAGAATGTTATTTGAGCTGTACGCCAGCCAGATGCCATTATTATTCGAGGTCGCCTTGTTGTTTGACAGCGTGTTGTTGCTGGAAGCGATCAGGTCGAACCCGTAATAACAGGTCGACGCCGAGTTTCCGCTGAGGATGTTGCCGTTGTTGCTGTTGAACAGACGGATGCCGGTATAGAATTTCGTCACCGCCAGGTTCCTGACCGTGACGCCGGTTCTGCTGTTTAGGGATACGCCGCTGGTGATGCTGCTGTTGTCGCCAGTCAGTGTGTGGCCGCTGCCATCCAGCGCCACATTGTCGCTGTCGACCTGGATGCCGTCAGCGCCCGTGACCGTGACATCGGTGGACAGCGTGCATGTCCTGGCGGCGGCATTCCAGGACCCAATCAGGGAGCAGTCGCCACCACCGCTGGCATTGATGTGATAAGTGCTAGTGGAAGTGGCGGCGCCGGCCGCCGGCGAACTCATCAGCGCGAACATGAAAACCGGGATGAAAGCCGCTATCGCGGGAAATATCAGGCATTTCCGGACAATCTTGCTGCGTCTGCCCTTCCATTGGTTCCCCATCTCCCCTTACCTCCATCCCGTTGTTTATCCCCATAGATTGCTTCACCGGAGTGCCATAGAGTGCCATAACCGGTCAAAAAACATTCTTTGACAGGTGGCGGAAAGAGGCTATGCTAAACATAATCGTTTGTCAAACGTAAAAGATGACAACCCGATGTCCAAAGAAGAGGAATTGCATCTGATTGATGCTGAGTGAGATGCGCCGGATAAGACACGGTGAAATTTTACCAAGCAGGAGAGTTTCTCATGGTGCGCCCGGCAGGACTCGAACCTGCAACCTACGGATTAGAAGTCGAACCTACCGTTATCAAGTGCTGATTTGTACACACATAGCGAGTTTCGCTACATCGCATTTAAGGAACCTCTGATTAACCCCCCCCACCGGCTATTCTATGATAGAGTGCCAGATAGTCAACCAGGGAGGTCGTCTTGAAGCAGCCCAGTTTCGCCAGCCTGGCTTACGATGGCAAGAAGAAACGGACCAGGAAAGAGATATTCCTCACCAAGATGGACCAAATTATCCCCTGGAAGAAGCTCACCCACCTGATTGAACCTCATTACCCCAAAGGAGCAAACGGCCGTCCGACCATAGGCGTGGAAAAGATGCTCAGGATCTACTTCATGCAGCAGTGGTTTGGACTTTCAGATCCGGCCATGGAAGATGCCCTTTATGATGTGCAGTCCATGTGGCAATCTATTGTTCGCTTCCCATTCCTATTAAAAAATCACGTAAGCCGTCGAGAGAACGTCCATCCCGCGTCTTCCAACTTGTCCAACCATTAACAGATTTCCTTAAACTTCCAGCCTGATTAATGAAGTACAATGCAGCGTTACTCGCCGACAGGCGCCTGCCATCCGCTGACAAATATCCGTCTTCGGTAACCTTGGCAGTATAAGTCTTGCGGACTCCTCCCCTCGGAGCATATTCCATCGATAATTCCATGCCAGCTTCTAGTAGCTTATTATCGAGCAGATCAAGAAGGCTGATATTGTACAATCCTTTGCCTCTAATCTCGCCTGATTCTTTTATATCAAGCATTGGGTGATATTCATCTGGTATTTCATAAATAATGGAATTAGCATCTTCTAGGTCGACCAGTTTACGAACGGTCCAAAGTCTCACCTCGTTTTTTAGCGTTTGAGCCCATTCTTCAAGATCTTGAGATGCCTCATCGATGGGTATAGCAATAATCGGGGGCGATTCGATGATTTCTCCTAAAACTCGTCCAACATCGATCAACTGAATTCCAAGTCCGTCAATTAAATTGCCCAGAGGTTTGCTATCACGAATCATATCTATTGCCGAATCGACTATTAGCCTTCGTGAAGTGGGTTGTATTGCCGCGACAACTTGTTTCGAGACTTGCGGTGCAATATGTCCCCAAACAGAGTGAGAACCAAGTTCCGCTTCAACGATGAACCAACAGTAGCTTCCAAAGTCTATTACATATCCGTCAGGAATCGTTCCAGATCCATCAGCGCTTTTAATAAGGGATTTGGGAAGCATGATTGTTTCCGGGCCGAAGATAAACTCTGAATAATCCAGAACCACTTTTTCAATTTCGTTTTCATTATCGAAAGGAGCTGCAATAAATTTTTTGTCGCCGCTTATGATCATTGATACCTTTCTTTTGCAACGAGGTCTGGTCTGGTCTAGGTTCCCTGGATACCTTGCGATTATATTCTTTGGTCACGTTGTTAGCTATAGCAGTTCGCCACTTGTTGCTCTCAGCGATGGCCGCTTTCCCCGCCTTGGTTCACGGCCACGTACTTAGGCCGCCGAGTAGCCGGCAGAACGAAATGAACCGCCAGTAAAAGAGGCATAGGCCATTAGTTTTTTGCGACTTTCCACTTCAGAAAGATAACCGTGGAAAGACCTCATGGTTGCCTGGAATAAAAAGTTTCCGAAATGGCGGTATGAACATCTGAGCAATTTTGAACGTGATTGCAAAAAGGCACGGCAGCGCATTCTGGCCCTTGCGTATCGCAATCCAATTGATATCTATAATGAACTTTAGGTGTTGACATCATGGCTAAACGCGGACAAAACGAAGACAGCATATCAAAACGCAAAGATGGCCGGCGGGTAGCACGGTTTACGGTTGGTTACGAGGGCGGGAAGCAGAAGCGCAAATACATTTACGGCAGGACGCGAGAAGAGGTCGCCGGGAAACTGGCGGCGGCGCTGAAAGCAAAACGTGATGGCTCGCCTGTGTCGAATGACAGGATCACCTTTCGTCAGTTCCTGGACAAATGGCTAGAGGAGTCAGTTAAGCCAAGTGTCCGGCCTCGGACTTACGATCATTACTCTCAGTATGTGCGGCTTTACATCCGGCCCGCCCTTGGAAATATCAAGTTAGTCAAACTCAGTCCTGAAAATATCCAGGCACTTTTTAACCGGCAAGTGAAAAAAGGTCTCTCGGCCCGCACCGCGCAACTCACTCACTCGTGCAGGCCTTCAAGTGGCAGCTCGTACCGCGTAACGTGGCAACCCTTGTCGATCCGCCACGGGGCTCACGGTTTGAAACAACGCCGCTTACCCCAGAACAGGCCCGCGCATTCCTCGAAGCAGCCAAAGGCGACAGTCTGGAGGCTTTCTATACCGTGGCCGTTGCACTTGGCCTCAAACGCGGGGAAGCCCTGGCGCTCAGGTGGCAAGACATTGATCTTGAGGCTGGAACGCTCACGGTTCGCCATACTCTGCAAAACCTTCAAGGCGGCAGCTGGAATCTGTCGGAACCGAAAAGCCGAAACAGCCGCCGGACTCTCGGCCTCCCAGCTTTCTCTGTCCAGTCTCTAAAGAATCACCGGCAGCGCCAGCGCGAGGAAAGACTACTGAAGAAACACTGGCAAGATCACGGCTTCGTTTTTGTTTCTGAAGTGGGGACACCATTGGATGGAAATAACGAAATAACGTGTACAAGCGCTACTAAGCACTGCTTAAAGAAAATGGTCTACCGGATATCCGTTCTCACTACTTACGGCATGCTGCGGGGACTATGCTTTGCGTCCAAGGCGTACATCCCCGCGTAGCTATGGAAACACTAGGCCATTCTCAGATCGGCCTTACCATGAACCTCTATATGCACGTTGCATCTGAATTGCAGCGGGAAGCGGCGGACAAGATTGACGCGCTGCGTTCAGGCCGAAATTAGGCATTTTTGCACTGAGTAGGTGCCAAAATAGGTGTCAAATGGGGAAATTCGAGGCCGCTGCTCGGCGAGAAAACGCGGATAATTCGCTGATTTACAGGCTCTATTCTGGTGCGCCCGGCAGGACTCGAACCTGCAACCTACGGATTAGAAGTCCGTTGCTCTATCCAATTGAGCTACGAGCGCAAATGTGGTGGGTTTCCGGAATGCCGATGGCTGATGCCGGAAAAAGTTTGGGGTGGATGATGGGACTTGAACCCACGGCCGCCGGATCCACAATCCGGAGCTCTACCAGCTGAGCTACATCCACCATGTAAGACCTTGACCGGTCGGGAACTCCCGGCCGGTAACTTTCAAACGAGGAAGTTTCCAACCTCGGACTCAACCAAACTTCTGGAGCGGGCGACGGGGATCGAACCCGCGACAATCGGCTTGGAAGGCCGATGCTCTACCATCTGAGCTACACCCGCAAAAATCCCGGCATCGCGCCGCCGGCCGGCATGAACATAACCATCACCGCCCGCTAATTCCCGCCGCGCCTCAGCCCCGCTTCCGGCTGGTCAGCAAAGCCACGATCAGAAAGGCGGCTGTTTCCAGAGCCAGCAGCAAATATTTCTCAGAAGATTTGCCGAAGCGGCTGATCGTCAGCACCAGCACCGCTACGTAAACGGCGACGACCAGCCAGCCCTGCCAGGTGGCCGGTCGAAACCCCCAGCCGATCCGTTTGGGTCCGAACCACGGTTTTTTGCGCAAGCCTTCCATCATTTCCCTCGTGAACGATCCTGAGTCTGGTCGGGGCGGGCGGATTTGAACCGCCGGCCTCTTGCTCCCAAAGCAAGCGCGCTACCAAGCTGCGCCACGCCCCGCCGAAACAGCGGCAATCTGGCGGCAAACCGGCGCATCCGCCAATCCGCGGTCATCCGCTTCCAACCGGTGACATTATAACAAACTGCCATCGGCGCTTCCCGCGTAGAACGAGGCCGCATCACGCAGGATGGCGGGCCTGAAGCCCGCCATCCGGGAGTCCCTGGATGAAATCCAGGCTACTCTCCCGGCGCTCGCTGAAATCTCCAATGGCATATACAGGGCATATTGTATTTACTCAAACACAGTATCTTCGACCAGCTTGCGGTAGCCGCGCAGGAACTCGGCGGCGCTCATGCGGCGTTTGCCGGCCGGCTGCAGTTCCAGCAATTGAAGCTGATCCCCCCGGCACTGGACCCACAGCTCCTCGCCGCGAAGCGTCACCTTCCCGGGAAGAAAGGAAGCCCCGCCAGGCGGCATGGCTCCCGCATCCGCCGGCGGCGCCGCTCTCCAGATCTTCAGCTGCGTCCCGCTGGCTTTTGCGTATGCGCCGATATGTGGTGAGAGCGCCCGCACCTGGTTGAACACCGGCCGGGCCGGCTGCGACCAGTCGAGCTGGCGGTCGCCAGGGCCGATCTTTTCCGCGTAGGTCACCAGCGATTCGTCCTGCTGTTCGCCCACCAGCGGCCCGGCCTCGGCCCGTTCGAGGACCTCGACCAGCGCCTCTCCCCCGGCCCGCGCCAGCTTCACATAGATGGAGCCGGCGTCGTCGGCATCCTCGATCAGCACGGTTTTTCTCAGGTAGACGTCGCCAGAATCGAGCGCCAGCACCACGTCCATGATCGAGACGCCGGTTTGCCGCTTTCCCTCCATGATCGCGCGCTCCACAGGGGCGGCGCCGCGGTACTCTGGCAGCAGCGAGCCGTGGACGTTGATGCAGGGGACGGCATCCAGCAGGTCCTGTTTGAGTATCTGCCCGAATGCAGCTATGGTCAGGAACCGGGCGCCCGTCTCCTTTAGCACCGCGACGCTCGCGGGGGAACTGATACTGACGGGCTGCTCCACGCGCAGCCCCGCGGCCAGCGCCAGCTGCTTGACCGGCGACATCCGCGGCGCCAGGCCGCGGCCGGCGGGACGGTCCGGCTGCGTGA
>JAJYIN010000088.1 GCA_021790075.1 Actinomycetes bacterium
TCGTCATCTTCGCCGCCGGAACGGGCAACCCGTTCTTCACTACCGACACGGCGGCGGCCCTGAGGGCCCTTGAAATCGGAGCCGAGGCCATCCTGATGGCCAAACGCCGTTTCGATGGCGTTTACGATTCCGACCCCGAGATCAATCCCGACGCCGTCTTCCTGCCGGAAGTAACTCATCTGGAGGCGATTGAGCGGGCTCTCAAGGTCATGGACACCACTGCGCTTTCGCTCTGCATGGACAACAATCTCCCTATCTATGTTTTCAACATGACTGTGAAAGACAACCTCCAGCGCATCCTTTCTGGCGAAAGGGCAGGAACTATAGTAAGCTCTCCGGGGAAATAGGCCCAGGCTTTGGGAGGCTTGCATGAACGAGATGGTTGAACTGCTTTTCGATGACGGCCGGGAGCGCATGGACAAAGCCCTGATAGCCTGTCAAAACGAATTCAACACCATCAGGACAGGGCGAGCCTCCACCGCTTTGCTGGACCGCATCAACGTCGACTATTACGGCACCAAGACTCCGCTGAAGCAGTTGGCCAACATCAGCGCCCCGGAAGCGCGGCTGCTGGTGATCACGCCATATGACAAGTCGGCCATCAAGCAAATCGAGCATGCCATTCTGGAATCCGAGCTGGGGCTGAATCCCAGCAATGACGGCAACCTCATCCGCCTGGCTATTCCCGAGCTCACCGAGGAGCGGCGCCGTGAGCTGGTCAGGGTAGTCAAGGGGCTGGCAGAAAACGGCCGCGTGGCCGTCAGAAACGTGCGGCGGGATGTCTTGCACAAGTTGAAAGAGGTGCAGAAAGATGGTGATATCTCGGAAGATGAACTCCATTGGGCCGAGGACGAGCTGCAGAAGATCACGGACAAGCACACCGAGAAGATCGAAGAGATGTTGAAGCACAAGGAGGAGGAAATCCTGGAGGTCTAGCGTGAAATTTAGTAACCTCCTCAGGAATCTTCGCCGGACCAAGGCCGCACGCGAAGATTTTTTGTTAACAGACCGGACACCCGCCTATGTAGCTGTGATCATGGATGGCAACGGCAGGTGGGCAGCGCGCAGGCACTTGCCGGCGATAGCCGGCCACAGGGAAGGCGCCAAGGCCCTCAAGCGTACCATCCGCGCCGCCCGCAAGGCCGGCGTCAGGGAACTGACCGTCTATGCCTTTTCCACGGAGAACTGGCAGCGGCCCCAGAAAGAAGTTGATGCGCTGATGGAAATGTTCAGCGAACTCATTGACAAGGAAGTCCCGGAACTGCACGAGCAGGGCGTGCGGGTCAGGTTCATGGGCCGCCGGGAGGGGCTTTCAGACACCATCCTGAGCCGCATGGAGTGGGCCCGGGAACTCACCGCCAAAAACGAAATCATGACTCTCTTCGTGGCGTTCAACTACGGCGCCCGGGCAGAGATCGCCGATGCCGCCCGGGCCGCCTGTGCCAGTGGCTTCAGCGGCAGTGAGGAGGAATTCAGCCGGTACCTGTATGCCCCTGAGATGCACGATCCGGAGCTGCTCATCCGCACCAGCGGCGAGCAGCGTGTCAGTAACTTCCTGCTCTGGCAGTGCGCTTACGCGGAGCTTTATTTCTCGGACAAACTCTGGCCTGACTTTCAGGAAGAGGACCTGATCTCAGCCCTCGCCTCCTTTGGCCAACGCCAACGGCGCTTTGGAGCCAGGTAGGCCATGCTGATAACACGCGCACTGGTAGGAACCCTCGGCGCCATTCTGGCTATCATCGTCGTATACAAGGGCGGATTGTCGCTGCTGATCGCCCTGATTCTTCTTACCATCCTCGGATTGCACGAGTTCTACCGTATGTCGCGCGCCTTCAACCCTGTGCGCCTGGCTGGTTTTCTGGGAGCTCTGCTGATCCTGGTGGGGGCCTATACGGGGTCGGTTGGAGGAGCGCTGCGCGCTTCCCTGTACCTTTTCGCCCTCACTTTCCTGTTCCATGCAATCCGCGGCCTCAAGACAGAGATGGTGGCGGAGATGGCCGTGACCTATTTCGGCGCATTTTACGTGGGGATGGGTTTTGCCCACATGATTCTGCTGCGCGATACGCCTTCTTACGGGACCAGCCTCGCCTTTGTGGTCCTGCTTGCGACCTGGACTTCCGATACAGTGGCTTACGTCGTGGGCCATTACCTGGGACAGCGGGCCATATCGCCGGTCATCTCTCCCAAGAAAACCATCGAGGGAACCCTGGCGGGAGCGATTGGCACCATCATCGTCGTTCTGATTGCCGGCAAATCCCTGGGCTGGATGAGCTCAGGGCAGTTTTTCGTGCTGGGCCTTGCTATCGCTATCGCCGCTCCCCTGGGCGACCTGTTCGAGTCCTTCCTGAAGCGGGCTTCACAGGTCAAGGACGCGGGTACAATCATTCCGGGACATGGCGGCATACTCGACCGGTTTGATTCCCTGTTGTTCACGACTGTCACCGCTTTTTATCTTGTCGCCGCCCTGGTGGGATCCGGCTAGGGACCCGGGGTCCCCGGCTGTGCCGCCGGCCATCATGCTGGCAGCTACTGTTTGACTGGCATAACTGACCATGAAGAGAATCCTGATATTAGGCTCGACCGGCTCGATCGGCCTCCAGGCCCTTGAAGTCGTCTCCGGGAATCCAGAACTCGAGGTTGCCGGCCTGGCGGCCGCGGTCAACCACAAGATGCTGGCCCGCCAGGCCCGGGAGTTTGGCGTGCGCGACATCGCCATCGTCGATGAGTTCGGCGGCAGCCGGCTTGCCGGGGCACTGCCACATGTCCGCGTCTTTGACGGGCCGGGATGCATCCGCTGCCTGATCGAGGCGGTCGACTCCGACCTGGTTCTCAACGCCGTCGTGGGAGCCGCCGGTCTGGAGGCCACGGTGGCCACCCTGGAGAAGGGCGTCGATCTGGCCCTGGCCAACAAGGAGAGCCTGGTGGTAGGCGGCAGCCTGGTGATGGAGCTTGCCCACCGCCGGGGAGCGCAGATCCTGCCGGTGGACAGCGAGCACAGCGCCATCTTCCAGTGCCTGCAGGGACAGGAGGAAAGCGCCCTCGAGCATATCTTGCTGACTGCTTCCGGCGGGCCCTTTTTCGGCCACAGCCGCGCCGAGATGGAAACCGTCTCCAGGGAAGACGCGCTCGCCCATCCCCGCTGGCAGATGGGCAACAAAATCTCCATCGACTCGGCCACACTGATGAACAAGGGCCTGGAAATCATCGAGGCTCACTATTTGTTCGATCTGGCCTATAATGAGATAGAAGTGGTTGTTCATCCCCAATCGATAGTCCACTCACTGGTCCGTTTCTCCGACGGCTCGATACTTGCCCAGTTGGGCCTGCCTTCGATGAAGCTGCCGATAGCCTATGCGCTTGATTTTCCTCACCGGCGGCCGGTCGAAATGCCCCGGCTCGATTTGGTGAGGGAAAGCAGGCTTGACTTCGCAGCGCCCGATCTGGATGCGTTTCCCTGCCTGCGGCTCGCGCGCGAGGCCGGCGAGCGGGGCGGAGGAGCGCCGATAGCGTTAAACGCCGCCAATGAAGTCGCCGTCGCCGCGTTCCTTGCCGGACACATCGGGTTCATGGGCATTCCGGCAACGGTAGCGGAAACGATCAGCAGCATGGAGGACAACCTGCCCAGGCATCTGGCCGGCCTGGACGAGATCGAAGAAATCGACGCCGAGGCCCGCGTGCGGGCCGAAGCTCTGACTGGTTGATACTTTGTTGATATTTATTTCCATCCTGGGAATCGGGTTTTTGATCCTGATACATGAAGCGGGGCACTTCCTGGCTGCCAAGGCGTTTGGCATGAAGGCCGAGAAGTTCTACCTGGGCTTCCCTCCCGCCCTGGTAAAAAAGCAAATGGGAGAGACCGAGTACGGCGTTGGTTTCATTCCCCTGGGAGGCTATGTGAAGATCATGGGCATGAACCGGGAGGAAGATGTGCCCGCGGAACTGGTGCCGAGGGCTTATTATTCCCGCCCGGTCTGGCAGCGGGTCATCACCATCTCTGCCGGTCCAGTGATGAACGTCGTTCTAGCGCTGCTGCTCTTCTTTGTCTTTTATTACCAGGCTGTGCCCAACTACCAGCCAAATACCACCATCACAAGCGTGCAGGCCGGCAGCGGTGCCGATCACGCCGGCCTCAAGCCGGGAGACAAGGTGCTGGCGATCGGGGGCCTCAAGACGAGTGATCCGGAACAGCTGCGCGCAGAGTTGCGCAGCATCCCGGACCAGACCGTCGGCATCCGGGTGGATCGCAACGGTCAGATCCTCAATCTGAGCGCCACGGTCGGCCGCAACCAGGATACGGGGGAGGGGCTCCTGGGAATCGTTTTTGGCGCCGATCAGGTCGGGACGCTGTCGATGCCCATTGGCGAGGCATTCAGGCATGCAGTTTCCGATATCGGTTTCATTACCAAGGAGATATTCGTCGCCATCAAGAGCCTGTTCGTGAGTGAGCAAAGCCGCCAGGATCTCACATCGCCGATCGGCATCGTGGCGGTGTCGTCAGAGACCCTGCAGATGGGCTGGGGCATCTACATCCGTGTGCTTGGCTTCATCAGCCTGCAGCTGGCCATCCTCAACCTGCTGCCGCTGCTGCCACTGGACGGCGGCCACGTCCTCTTCAACCTGCTCGAGAAAATCAAGGGGTCGCCAATCAGAAGGGAAGTCTTCGAGCGGGTATCCCTGGTAGGGCTGGCTTTGTTCGGGGTGCTGTTCATCATGGGAATTTCTAACGACATCCAGAAACTGATGGGGCCGGGCTTCGGCATCAACCCCTGATACCGGACCATGACCAGCAGAATCCGGATTAACATAGGCAATGTCGCTGTGGGTGGCGGAGCGCCCGTGTCGGTGCAATCGATGACCAACACTGATACCCGTGATGCCGAGGCCACCCTGAGCCAGATCCGCAGCCTGGCGGCTTACGGCTGCGAGATTGTGCGCGTGGCCGTGCCCGACGAGGCGGCGGCCGCTGCTCTCAAGCAGATCGTGGCCGAATCACCGCTGCCGGTCGTGGCGGACATCCATTTCAAGGCGCAGCTGGCGCTGGAGGCCCTGGGCGCGGGGGCCGCCGGCCTGCGCATCAACCCGGGCAACATTGGCAGCGACGCCCGGGTGCGGGAGATCGTGGAAGCGGCCGGAATGGTGGCGGTGCCGATCCGCATCGGCGTCAACGCCGGCTCGCTGCCCAAGGAGCGGCGGCGCCAGGTCACTGCCGATCCCGTGGGGGCCCTGGTGGAAACAACGCTGGACTGCGTCCAGCTGTTCGAAGACATGGATTTTCGCAATTTCAAAGTCTCGGTCAAGTCGTCATCGGTGCCCGAAACGATCGAAACCAACCTGATGCTGGCGGACCGGATCCCGTATCCCCTGCATATCGGGGTCACCGAGGCAGGCACCTCCCGGACGGGCGCGATCCGGAGCGCGGTCGGCATCGGGGCGCTGCTGGCGCAGGGAGTGGGGGACACCATCCGCGTTTCGCTTACCGGCGACCCGGTTGAAGAGGTTAAAGCCGGCTATGAAATCCTTCAGAGCCTGGGCCTGCGGGAGCGCGGCCCCAACCTGATCTCATGCCCCACCTGCGGCCGCACCGAGATAGACATCGAGTCCATCGCCCTGGAAGTGGAGCGCCGCCTCGCCGGTTACGACGCCAGCTTTGAGGTAGCAGTCATGGGCTGTATCGTCAACGGTCCCGGCGAGGCCCGCCGGGCTGATTTCGGTATTGCCGGCGGCAAGGGGGAGGGGCTCATCTTCGCCCATGGCGAGCCGCTTAAGAAAGTCCCTGCGGACCAGCTGGTTGATGCACTGTTCGCCGAGATCGAGAAGTCACGCGGCTGACACAGGTGAGGGAGGGGCTTCGGCTGTCTGCGCCGCCATTTCATGCCGTCCCATCCCGGATTTCCTGCCGTCCCATCCCCATATGTTGTATGATAACGGGCGGCCCGAACCAAACGTAAGAAGAGGCAATGAGAGCATCCAGGCTTTTTCTCCCCACTTTGAAGGAAGACCCGGCTGAGGCCGAGGCTATCAGCCATAAACTGATGGTGCGCGCCGGCCTGGTAAGGCAGCTGGCCGCCGGGCTGTACATCTACCTTCCCCTGGGCCTGCGTGTGCTCAACAAGATCTGCCAGATCATCCGGGAAGAGATGAACGCGATCGGCGCCCAGGAACTGTCGATGCCGGTGCTGCAGCCGGCTGAGATCTGGATGCAGTCGGGCCGCTATGAATCAATCGGTGAAGAGATGTTTCGCCTCAAGGACAGGGGTGGCCGGGAAATGGTGCTGGGCATGACCCACGAGGAGATCATCACCTGGCTGGCGTCACGCGAGATCCGTTCCTATCGTGAGCTGCCTCAAGTATGGTACCAGATTCAAACCAAATTGCGCGACGAGGCGCGGCCGAAGAGCGGCGTCCTCAGAACCCGCGAGTTCATCATGAAGGATTCCTACAGCTTTGACACCGACGCCGAGGCGCTGGACAGGAATTATCAACTGCATATTGATGCCTACAACCAGATCTTCAAACGCTGCGGCATTGACTTTTTCATGGTGGACAGCGACCCGGGGATGATGGGAGGCGCCACCGCTCATGAATTCATGGCCCCCAGCCCCGCCGGAGAAGATGAAGTGGCTCTATGCAAATGCGGCTATGCGGCCAATGTCGAGCTGGCCCGCTCGGTGCCCGGGCATCCCGATTATCCAGAGCCCGGCGGCGAGGAAATTGCCACGCCGGACGCCCGCACCATTGAAGAGGTCTCCGGCTACCTGGACATCAGTCCCGACCTGCTGGTCAAGTCCATCCTGGTGATTACGGATGCGGAGCCGGTGCTGGCCATGGTCAGAGGCGACCATGAACTGCAGGAATCCAAACTGACGCGGGCAATTGGCGGATTCCGCCCGGCAACCCGGGAGGAGATACGCGACATCACCGGCGCGGATGCGGGTTTCATCGGCCCGGTTGGACTCGATATCCGTCTGGTCGCCGATGAAAGTCTGCGTGAAGGCGTTTTTGTGGCCGGCGCCAACAAAAATGGCTATCATCTCCAGGGAGTCCAGCCGGAAGTCGGCTTCAGGCCTGAGTGGGCCGACATCCGGCGGGTGAAGCCGGGTGAGAAATGTCCGATCTGCGATCAAAGTGAAGAAGGACTGAGAATAGAACGGGTCATCGAGATCGGCAATATTTTCAAATTGGGCACCAAGTACAGTAAGCCGCTCAACGCCACCTATCTCGATGAAACCGGCAAGGAGCGCGAGATCATCATGGGTAGTTACGGCATCGGCCCTGCCCGCATCGCGGCTGCCGCCATCGAGCAACTTGCAGATGAGCGGGGCATTGTCTGGCCGGCCGCCATCGCGCCGTTCGCAGTGCACCTGGTGCTGGTCCAGCCCCAGGATTCGCAGCAGGCGGCCATGGCTGAAAAGCTCTATGCCGACCTGATGGGAGCCGGGATCGATACACTATTGGACGACCGCAAAATCTCGCCCGGTGTCAAGTTTACCGACGCCGAACTGCTGGGCTTGCCCATCCGGATCATCATCGGCAAGCGCGCCGTAGCCGGCGGCAGGCTCGAGGTGCAGAGCCGGCGCAGCGGTGAGGAATACCAAATCGACCCCGGCGAGGCGGCAGAGAAGATAGGGTCTCTGCTGGCCGCCCTCTAGGAACCTAAGGGTTTTCCCTCATTTTTTCTCTCCCTTCCCGAAAAGCCTTCCGGGTGCTTTTTTCTTTTGTTATTCTGGGGATACCGCTAAGACTATGAAGTGTAGCGTGTTGCTATGATTTGAGAATCATAGCGTCTGCAAAGCGGGGGAGGCTGTTCCAGGGACAGCCTGAAGGCACGGTTTGCGATTTATCTTAATTCGCTGGTTGCAGGGCATTTATCAGCTGGCTGTCCTTAAAGGGCAGCTTTTTTGTTGGGTTTTTGCTTGGCGATAAACTCAAGGAGGGGCATGGATTCATCAAGGAAGAGGGATTTGCCGACATCAATCGCGAGGGAAAACCTGCCTTCCCTTTCGGAGCAGTTGCCTTTTTCCTCTATTCTAAGTTATCGAGGGGAGATCTGCTCATGCGTAAATTCCTGAGGTTTTTCCTGCTCTTCGGGGCCGCTGCTCTTTTTTTCCTGCTTGTGATTGTGGTCACATCTTTCGGGGCTACGAATCCCGGTCAGGCAGCATATAACCAGTATTGCTCGGGCTGCCATGGACTGGACGGAAATGGAGGCCCTTATTCAATCGCCGGTTGGACCGTTT
>JAJYIN010000089.1 GCA_021790075.1 Actinomycetes bacterium
CGGCCGTTGGCCACGTACAGCAGATCATTCTGGAGGCCGTACTGCGATGCCGGCGCCTGATGTGTCAAGCAGGAACCGTAGCCACAATATGCCGCCGAGCTGGCGGACATATATCCGCTGGTCGCGATGGCTAGCACGACCAGAAGAGCCAGCGGGGCGAGGACCACGATGGTCCGCCACCTGAGGCTCCCTTTGAGGATGCTCTTCATCCCTTCACCCTCCTCCATTTATTAGAGTTAAAGAAATCGGTCTGGGTCAACTTGCTTTTGATTTTTGGGAACTAGCGATCACCTCCTGTCCCCCGTTTATATAAGTGTTGATAAAACTTGCAAGCACCTTTACATGCGGGGACTTAAGGTCGCGAAATCCCCGGCGATAACGGGTTTCGATCACTTGATGAATTGCTGGAGGAAAAAGGTCTTTTCGACTCTGCTGAGTGCTGCTATTTGTCGTCGAATGACCTAAATCAAGTACGGAACCCCACCGTGGCGACTTCCCCCAAATCCCCCCATTCGTCTTGAAAGACTCTTATAATCCAAGTAGTTTACTCTAATTTAGGTAAAATGCATGATGCAAATTAGCCAATTTTATGGGTAAACCACTTTAATTGTGGGGTGATATAAGCCCCCCGGGGTATGGCCATAAGCAGCTCTTTTTACATTCCCTGGAAACGGTTTTTCTGGGCTGCCGGCAAGTGGCATGCTAAACTTGACATGAGTATGATTATTATCATAAACGAAACGGAAGCAGAGGAGGAGGCATGAAGCTGGCCGTTACCGGGAAAGGCGGGGTGGGCAAGACCACTGTCGCCGGCACCATGGCCCGCATCCTCGCCTCCCGGGGATTGCGTGTTTATGCGGTCGACGCCGATCCGGACGCCAACCTGGCCTCCGCCATCGGCATTAGCGCGGATAAGGCCGCCGCCATCACTCCCATCTCCGAGATGGCGCAACTGATCAGGGAACGGACCGGCGCTGAGCCCGGCGCCCTCACCCCGGTTTACAAGATGAACCCGCGCGTGGACGATCTTCCGGAAAGCCTGTCAGTCGAGGCGCACGGGGTGCGCCTGCTAAGGCTGGGCACCGTCAAGAAGGGCGGCGGAGGCTGTATCTGCCCCGAGTCGGCGCTGCTGAGGTCCCTGCTCACTCACCTGATGCTGGCCGAAAAAGACATTGTCATCGTCGATATGGAGGCGGGCATCGAGCACCTCGGGCGGGCCACCGCCCGCGGCGTCGACGCCATGCTGGTGGTGGTGGAACCGGGACGCCGTTCAGTTCAGACCGCCGAAACGATCTCCAGGCTGGCCCGGGATATCGGTGTTTCACGCATCGCGCTGGTGGTGAACAAGGTAACCCCCGCGGATGGGGACTTCTGCCGGCAGCTGGCCGAGGACCACGACGTGCTCGGCTGCCTGCCCTTCAGTGAGGAGGTACGGCTGGCGGACCTGGACGAACAAGCGCCCTATGATGCTTCACCCGCTTATGCCGCCGAGGTCAGCGGCATCCTGGAGCGCGCCCAAGCCCTGATCGGCGGATAAGCCCGGGTTTACCTCTCCGGCCAAGTTGCGTTAAGATACAAGGCGGCCCCTGGGCCGTCGACCGCCTAAAAAACAGGCCCCTTGCAGCTCATATAAGGAGTTTTCATCGTGTACTTCCCCGCTTACAGAATGAGACGCCTGCGCCAGACGCCGCAGATCCGGGAGCTGGTCCGGGAGACCGACCTGCTGGCCGACCGTCTCATCTATCCGCTCTTTGTGACCCACGGCCAGGACGTGAAAGAGGAAGTCGCGTCCATGCCGGGCTGTTACCAGCTTTCCATCAACAACCTGGTGGAGGAGGCCAGACAAGTGCGGGAACTGGGGATCCCGGCGGTCCTGCTGTTCGGCATACCGGCGGAGAAAGACGAAGCCGGATCGGGCGCCTACGACGAGGAGGGCATCATCCAGATGGCGCTGGCGGCGCTGAAGGAAGAGGTTCCCCAGTTAACCCTGATCACAGACGTCTGCCTCTGTGAGTACACCAGCCACGGGCATTGCGGCATCGTCCATGACGGGGACGTCGACAACGACCTGACACTGGAAATGCTGGCCCGGATGGCAGTCTCGCACGCCGAGGCCGGCGCCGACATCGTCGCCCCCTCTGACATGATGGACGGACGGGTGGCCGCCATCAGGGCTTCGCTGGACAACGAGGGCTTCACCAACACGCCGATAATGTCCTATTCTTCCAAATTTGCCTCGTCCTATTACGGACCTTTCCGGAACGCGGCCGAATCGACGCCTGAGTTCGGCGACCGCCGCTCGTATCAGATGGACATCCGCAACAGCGACGAAGCCGTGCGCGAAGCCCTGCTGGATATCGAGGAAGGGGCAGACATAGTAATGGTGAAGCCGGCGCTGCCCTTCCTGGACATCATTTACCGCGTCAAACAGGAAACCAAGTTCCCGCTGGCCGCCTATAACGTCAGCGGCGAGTACGCCATGCTCAAGGCCGCCGCCGCTGCCGGCTGGCTGGACGAGAAAGAGGCGGTGCTGGAAGCGTTGACATCCATCCGCCGGGCGGGGGCTGACATGATAATCACCTATCATGCCAAGGATGCCGCGGTCTGGCTCCGGCAATAATACGTTGGAAACGTCCAGATCCAAGGAACTCTTCCATGAGGCCCTGTCACTCCTCCCGGGAGGCGTGAACAGCCCCGTCCGCGCCATGCGCGCGGTGGGGCTGGAGCCTCTCTTCATCAGCCACGGCGCCGGCAGCAAGATGTATGACGTCGACGGCAACGAGTACATTGACTACGTTGGTTCGTGGGGGCCGCTCATCCTGGGGCATACCCATCCCGCCGTAACCGAGGCGCTCGAAAAGACCCTGCGGGACGGCACCAGCTTCGGGGCGCCCTGCCCCCTGGAAGTCGAGCTGGCCCGGCAGGTCACCGGAGCGGCGCCCTCCATCGACATGGTGCGGATGGTCAATTCGGGCACGGAAGCGACCATGAGCGCCCTCCGGATCGCCCGGGGTTTCACCGGGCGGGACAAGATTGTCAAATTCATCGGCTGCTATCACGGCGCCGTGGACAGCCTGCTGGTCCAGGCCGGTTCCGGCGTGCTGACCCTGTCCCTTCCCGACAGCCCCGGCGTCACCAGGGGGACGTCAGCCGACACCATCCTGGCCACCTTCAATGACCTGGACGGCGTCAAGGAGATCATGGCGGCGGAGGGCGAGCAGGTTGCGGCGGTCATCCTGGAGCCGGTAGCCGGCAACATGGGCGTAGTGACGCCGGCCGGCGGGTTCCTCGAAGGGCTCCGTTCGCTGTGCGACGAGTACGGCGCCCTTCTCATTTTTGACGAGGTGATGACCGGCTTCCGGGTCGCCTACGGCGGCGCCCAGCAGATTTTCGGCGTGAGGCCTGACATGACCTGCCTGGGAAAGGTGATTGGCGGCGGCATGCCCGTCGGGGCTTTCGGCGGCCGGCGGGACATCATGGAAACCGTAGCTCCGGCCGGCAGCACCTATCAGGCCGGCACCCTTTCCGGCAATCCGCTCGCCATGGCCGGCGGGCTGGCCACACTCAAGGAACTCGGGAAACCGGGGGTATACGAAGCGCTGGAACAGAAGTCGGCCTGGCTGGCGGACGGCCTGGCGGCGGCTGCAAAAGCCAATGGCACCCCTTTCGCGCTCAACCGCGCCGGCTCCATGTTGACCTTCTTCTTTACCGGCGGTCCGGTCACTGATTTTGAATCGGCCAAGGCCAGCGATACTGACCGTTACGCCTCGTACTACCGTTATATGCTCGAGCACGGCGTCTATCTGGCGCCGTCCCAGTTCGAGGCGGCGTTTGTTTCGCTGGCCCACAGCGAGGAAGACCTGTCAAAGACCGCAGAGGCGGCGGCCGGCTTCCTGAGCTCCTGAGAGGAGGCCAGAGACCGGATGCCACAGTCCAATCACCGCAAGAGCTCTGTGCCGGCGGCGACCGTCCCGCGCCTCTCCCAGTATCTGCGCAAGCTGCAGGAGATCCAGAACCGGGGCACCACCACCGTTTCCTCCCGGCAACTGGCCGGCGAGGTCGGCACCAATCCGGCCCAGATCCGCAAGGACCTCTCCTATTTCGGCGAGTTCGGCATCCGGGGAGTCGGCTACGACGTCGACCGGCTCATCACCGAGCTGCGCAAGTGCCTGGGGCTGGATCATTCCTGGAACGTGATCATCATCGGCTCCGGCAAGCTCGGCACCGCCCTGGCCCGGTACCGGGGTTTTCAAAAGCAGGGGTTCAATCTGATCGGCATGTTCGACAGCTCCAGGAAGGTGGTCGGCAAGAACCGCGGCGGCGGGCCGGTGATGTCCACTGAGAAGCTGGAACCGTTCATCGAAAAAAACAGGGTCGATATAGCCATCATCACCACGCCGGCGGCAGTGGCGCAGATGATCATCGACCGGGTGGTGGGCGCCGGCGTACCATCGGTGCTCAATTTTGCCCCCATCCGCGCCCATGCCGACAAGCCCGCCATCCTCCGGCAGGTTGACCTCTCCACCGAGCTGATGACACTGTCATTCTACCTTGACGATTAGGAAGCAGTGACAACCACGGGGACACTGGAAAAAATGTGGCGGGAAACCGCCGCCGGCAGCCCCCTCTTTGCCGAGAGGATGAAACCGCTCCCGCTCCGGGAGGGTTCCACCGGGTATGGCGAGCTGTTCACCGATGCCTGTGATGCTCCGGAAGTGGCTGACGGGGCGGCCGGCGAATCCTACCGGCTGGCGCTCGAGTACATATTTGAGGGCTACCTGCTTCATTACGGCAGCGGCCGGCTCCTGGGACCTCCGGCTGAGGGCGGCTTCGAGCTGCTGGCCGGCGATTACATGTACGCCCGCGGGCTCAGCCGTGTCGCCGCCCTTGGTGATGTATTCTCAATCCGGGTGCTGGCAGACCTGATGAGCCTTTGTTCGCTCATTCACAGCCGGCGGATGGACGGCATGCTGGCTCTGGAAATCTGGAGCGCGTGCACTCTGGCCATCGGCCGGCGGGCAGCGGCCGGCGAAGACAGCGTTGCGGATTTCCTCGGTTCTTTTGCCCGCTTCAGGGAACAGGCATTCAGTGGGCAGCTTGAGGGCGGCGAGCTCGCCCCGGTCCTGGCCGGGCTGCTGGACAGCTATGACGAAGGGAAACGCCGGGCCATCGCCAGCCGGCTCGAGCAGATATATGATGAGTTTGCCATGAGGGATTGATCAGATGCCGATCGACGATTTAAGACATTTCATCGAGGTGCTCAAGGAAGCGGGCGAGCTGACCGAGGTGGATGCGGAGGTCGATCCCGACCTCGAGGTTTCCGAGATCACGGACCGGGTCAGCAAGGCCCGCGGGCCGGCGCTGCTGTTCCGGAACCCCAAAGGTTCCACCATGCCCATCCTGATCAACCAGTTCGGCAGCATGAAGCGGATGAGCCTGGCGCTGGGCGGCGAGGATCTCGACGCCGTTGCCGGGCGCCTGAGCCAGGTGCTGGAGATGCAGGTCCCCCAGGGGTTAGTGGCCAAGGTGAGGGCGCTGGGAAAACTCAGGAACCTGGCAGGCTCGGCCCCGAAAATGGTGTCCTCCGGGCCCTGCCAGGAAGTGGTGATGGACGAGCCGGACCTGGACAGGCTGCCCATCCTCAAGACCTGGCCGGGCGACGGCGGGCCTTTCATCACCCTGCCGGTTATTTTCACCAAGGACCCTGACGGCCGCCGCAACGCCGGCATGTACCGGCTGCAGAAATTCGACTCCCGGACAACCGGCATGCACTGGCATGTCCACAAGGACGGCGCTGAGAACTTCCGCAACGCCGCCGGCAGGCTGGAGGCGGCGGTCGCCATCGGCACCGATCCGGCTACGACTTACGCGGCCACGGCGCCGCTGCCGAAGGGGATCGACGAGATGATGCTGGCCGGCTTCCTCAAGGGCAGCCCGGTGGAAATGGTCAAATGCAGGACGGTGGACATGGAAGTGCCGGCCACGGCGGAGATCGTCCTGGAAGGCTACGTGGAAAAGGGAGAGCTGCGGCGCGAAGGCCCCTTTGGCGATCATACCGGCTACTATTCGCTGGCGGGAGATTACCCGGTTTTCCATCTCTCCTGCATCACCCACCGGCGCGATCCTGTCTACGCCACCACCATCGTGGGCCAGCCTCCCATGGAAGACTGTTTCCTGGGCAAGGCTACCGAACGCCTCTTCCTGCCCCTGCTCAAGATGACCCTGCCGGAGATGGTGGACATGAACCTGCCGCTGGAGGGCGTCTTCCACAACTGTGCTATCATATCAATCAAGAAGAGCTATCCGCAACAGGCCAAGAAAGTGATGAGCGCGGTCTGGGGACTGGGGATGCTGTCGCTCACCAAGTTTGTGGTCATCGTCGACGAGCATGTCAAGGTGCACAACGAGAGCGAGGTGGCCTGGCGTGTCTTCAACAATGTGGACCCGGTGCGCGACGTGCTGGTGACCGAGGGGCCGCTGGACGTGCTCGACCATTCCAGCCCCACCGCCAGTTACGGCGCCAAGATGGGCATCGACGCTACCAAGAAGTGGGCCAGTGAGGGGCATCTGCGGGAATGGCCGGATGACATCGCCATGAGCCCCGAGATCAAGGAACTCGTGGACCGCCGCTGGGCAGAGTACGGCATCGAGCTCCCCTAGGAATCTTCCATGTCGTCAAAGAGCGCGACAGCCTCATTACTCCGCTGGCCGGTCCTGTTCGCCCGGTTCGTCAAGCTGGAGCACAGTGTCTTCGCCCTTCCCTTTGCCTACGCCGGCGCCTTCTTCGCATTTAACCGCATCCCGGGCTTCACGCGCCTGCTCTGGATAACCGTGGCCATGGTGGGGGCCCGCAGCCTGGCCATGGCGCTCAACCGTATCATCGATTACGAGATCGACGCCCGCAACCCGCGTACCGCCGGCCGGGAGCTGCCGGCGGGAAAACTGACGCTGGACCAGGCGGCCGCATTCAGCGCCCTTTCCCTGGCCGTGCTGGCGGTAGCGCTCTACCAGTTGCCGCCGCTGACCTGGTACCTGTCGCCGATCGCTATTGCCGCCTTTGTCTTTTATCCCTACACGAAACGGTTCACATCCCTGTGCCATGTATTTCTGGGAGCGACCATCGGCCTGGCGCCGGTAGGCGCGTGGGTCGCGGTGACGTATCACCTGGCCTGGCAGCCGTTCTTGCTCATGGGAGTCGTGACGTTCTGGATCGGCGGTTTCGATATCATTTACGCGTGCATGGACTTGGACTTTGACCGGCGGGAGGGAATCCACTCGCTGCCGGCTTCCATCGGTGTAGGAAAATCTCTCCTCGTGACCAAGCTCTTCCATGTTCTGGCGGTCGTGCTGCTGGTGGCGGTGGGAATGGCGCGCCACCTGGGAATCATATATTACGTCGGCGTAGCTGTGGTGGCAGTCCTGCTCGCGTACGAGAACGCCATCGTCACTTCGCGGGACCTTTCAAGGGTCGGCATGGCCTTCATGACCATGAATGGCGTCATCAGCGTTGTTTACATCGCGTTCGTGACCGCCGATCTGCTCGCCAGATAGCATCTGCTCGCCAGATTGTGGCACACCGGGTTAGTTCCGCACAGCGGCGGCGTTCCCGGGTTTGTTGCGGCCGGTGGAGTCCCGGCCCCGGCGCTTCCGCCGGCGGCGTCCCCGGCCGGGGGAGCCGCGCCGCTCTCCAGGCATGCCAGCCCCACCACGAACCACGCCGTCAGCGCCGGGATGTACCATTCCCAATCGAACATGTTATAGGCGGCGAACACCAGTGTGGTTATGGCAAAAGCGCGGCCCAGGGGCGAGGCGCGGATAAACAGCCGCCACAGGCTCAACGCCACGGCGTATGCCAGAAAGGCCGCCAGCAGCGCCGCCCCGGCCAGGCCGGTGTCAACCGCGGTCTCGAGCACCAGGTTATGGGCATACTTGGTGTACACCGCGATGGCGTACTGCTGGTAGACCAGGGGGAAGCTGCCCAGGCCCGAGCCGGCCAGGGGCCGCACGCGGAAAGCGTCGATGGCTCCCTGGTAAGTGTCCAGCCGGGCCGGGAGCAGCCGGCTGAGGGTAAACCCATCCTCGAAGCGCGTGGCGATGATCACCCGGAAGCGGGCGCTGGCGCCGGCGAGCAGCGCCGCGGCCAGGACCGCCGCGCCGGCGGCACCGGCAGCGAGCTTCGCCACCGGCAGCGTACGATCGCAGCCACTTTCCTTGCCGACGGGCTCCACCAGCTTCAC
>JAJYIN010000090.1 GCA_021790075.1 Actinomycetes bacterium
GGTGACGGTTTTTTCACCGGAGAAGTCCACGGCCTGCTGAATGCCCTTGGTCGCGAGCGGCTGTGCCGTAAATGCCGCGGCTGACTGCGTGGACGCCGGTGGATAAATCTTGAGCTCCAGGTCACCGGAGAGGTTCGCGCCACCGCCATTCAGGGAAATGTTGAAAGTGACCTTGTCGCCGGGATGATAGATGAGACTGTCAGTGGTTACGGTCAGGCCGGCGTCGGCCGCCATGGCGGAGCGGTTCCCAGCGACGGCGGTTGCCAGAAGCAAGAAGGAAATGACAGAAAGGAGAACGAAAAGAGTCCCCGGTACACACCGCAGCAATCCGGGAAATGCCGGGTTAAGTTGCTTTCTTTTCACAGGGGGCCTTGATTTGTTTACAGGCTTGAGACGATCCGGACGCCCGTGCCGGGCGCGGCGAGCATATGATAGCATAGCGCCAGTCAACTGAGGGCAGCGCCGGAAACATCCCCAATAACTTTCTACCATATGACCGGAAAATCCTTGAAACAAAAGAAAGCGGTCACCAGCTCACTCGACGAGATCGAGGAAACCCTCGAGCCAATCATCAATGATCCTGGCAACACGGCCATCTTCCTGGACCTGGACGGCACCCTGGCTCCGATCAAACCCCGGCCGGAAGAGGTGGCAGTCCCGCCCGAAGTCAGCAAGCTCGTGCGCAAACTGGGCAAGCGCTATCTGGCCGTGACCGTGGTGAGCGGCAGGCCGGCTACGGAGGCCAAACGCATCACCGGCAACGCCGAGCTGGCCTACATCGGCAACCACGGGTTCGAGACGATGCTTCCCGGACACGCGGTGGTAGTCTGCGACGAGGCCCAACCCTACGTTCCCAAGATCCGGGAGTTGCTCGAATATGCCAGGTCCCAGGCGGAAATGGTGGATTCGGGCATCTGGCTGGAAGACAAGACCGCCACCATGTCTTTCCATTACCGCCGCGCTCCGGACCATGACGCCGCCTATGAATTCATTAAAAAACTCTTCCTGCCCAAGATAGAAAAACTGGGCCTCACCATTATCGACGGCCGCAAGGTGGTGGAAGTCAGGCCGCCGGTGGAAGTGAACAAGGGGGTTGCGGTAGGAGCCCTGATGGACCGCCTCCAGGTGCGGAAGGCGCTCTACGCCGGCGACGACACCACCGATATTGACGCCCTCAAGGAACTGCGCAAGCGGTGCCGGCGCAAACAGCTGACGGTCGGCGTCGGCGTCATCTCCGATGAGATGCCTCTCACCCTGCCCAGGTACTGCGACCTGATGGTGGAGCGGATCAGCGGGATGGAGATGATCCTGCAGTTGCTGGCGGGCGAAGAACTCTAGCAGCGGCTTTCACATGAGCCAGCCCTGCCGGTTGTTCTACTTCCCAACTGCTGACGGACGCATAACTGTGGCAGCAACAGCGGCGAAGCCGGCAAACCGCCGCCGGGTGTAAAACTCGTAGGCCAGGCGCCCGGGATGAGGCCGCACGCCGTAATCGCGCCCCGAGGGGACGCGCCGGTATGGTTCCCCCTGCAAGTGGACCATCATCGGTCCGCCCCTGAGCGCCAGCAGCGGCATCAGGATCGCCCGCTGACTCCTGTACACGGACACCAGTTTCCTTTTCATCAACCGGTCCTTCAGTTTGAGCCGGGTTTCCTGGCGGGGGGTTGCATCAGGAATGAACCGGCCGATGGCAATAGTTCTCGCTCCCTGTCTGTGGTAAAGAGGAAATTCATAAAGGGCGCCGCCCAGGCCTGAACGCCTCATGGCTGCAGCCGCCGCCAGCTGGGCGGCGTCGTGATCCGGATGGCCGCCCTCAAAAGCCGGTACGAATACGGAAGCCGGTTTTTCCCTGGCCATCAGCGGTATCAGCCTTCTGACGATTTCTTCCACATGGTCAAGGGCGCCCCCATCGGGAAGCCTGAGGCAGTGAATACTTTCCCGCGGGATTCCCAGCAGTTCCATCGCCCGGCAGGATTCCGCTTCCCGCTTGTCACCACCCAGGCCACCGCGTGTCAACCAGACCGGCGTCACCGGCCCTTGCCGGGCCAGGTGACGCATGGTGGCGGCGATAAAGAACTCATCATCATGATGAGCAAAGAGGAAAAATGCGGGGGTTTGGGGAACGCCGTTCAAGGCACACCCGGCCGGCGTTTACTGCGAGGGGTCGGCCGCCAGGGTGCCGCGGCTGAGCAGGAACTCCAGTGGCATGGCTGTTTCCGTTTCAGCGTCGCCGGTGTCAGGGCGCGCTGCTGAGAGGGGTTGCCACCGGTTGACCAGGTCTAGATACGTCTCAAAGAGATCGCCGAACACCTTCTCCCAGGAGCGCTCCTTCGCCAGGTTGCGGGCCGCCCGGGACATGGAGGCGCGCAGCCCGTCGGCGTCCAGCAGCCGCTCGATCTGCCGGGTAAAAACGGGAACGCTTCGGCTGGGCGCAGTCAGCCCGCTGATGCCGGGGTCGATGTTCTCGAGCGGCCCGCCCGTGTCGCACAGGACTACCGGCAGGCCCGACGCCTGTGCTTCCAGGATCACCTGGCCGGAGGTATCGACGCTGCCGGGGAACACGAACAGGTCGGCCGCGGCGAAGGCGCGGGCCAGATCCTCGCCATCGAGCCAGCCGGTGAAAGTGGCGCTGCCACCCAGCACGGCCTCCAGCTCGCCCCGTATGGGCCCGTCCCCGACCAGAGCCAGATGGGCGTCAGGGCGCCGCTGGGAAAGCCCGAGATAACAATCCGCCAGGACACCCAGGTCCTTTTCACGCGACAGGCGCCCGGCATACAGGATGATCTTCTTGTCACCGCCCCCGTTCCCGTTACCGTCCCCTCCCAGACGCCGCCGCCATTCCTGCGTCCGATGGGCAGGGGAGAACCGGTCCGAATCGATGCCCTGGTAGAGGATGGCCATCTTGTGCTGGTCCAGGCCGTGATTGGCGAGATCGTGGCTGGTGTAAACCGAGGGGGCAAAGACCAAGTCGCTGCGGCGGTAGAACCAGCGCGTGAAGGTCCAGGCCGCCTCCTCGTTGAGCTTGTCATTCGTGATGCTCCCGATCACCCGCGGCACATCGGTGTGAAAACTGCTGACCAGCGGCACCTGCAGGATGCGCGAAACCAGGAAAGCCACCATGCCCATCGGCCCCGGGGTGGCCGCATGGATGACATCTATCTGCTGCTCTTCGCAGTACTTGACGATCTCAAGCACCGGCGGGATGGCCAGGTCCAGCTCGCCGTATTCGGGCAGGTTCGCCGAGGTCACCGGCGGGAAGCGCACAGCCCCGGCATCGGCGGTTGAATGCCCGCCGCAGCAGATGATGTCAAGCGGCCGCTCCTCCTGGCGGCAGTACCGGCCCAGCCGCTTGAGGATGCTCGTTACCCCGTTGACCTCGTCATAAGTGTCGGTGAAAAGACCCACGCGCGGCCCGGCGTTGCGGCCGGCTGTTGCGGGGACGCCGCCCATGCCGCCGCGGCCGCCTGCGCCCAGGTCGAGGCTGTCCTTGGCAATCCCGCCAGGCGCCGGCGAGCCGAAGATCTCCCGGTCCAGGCGCGCGAGAAAATGCCGCTGGCGGGCGTGATAGTTGGCTGCCAGCGAGTGCGGGAAAAGCAGGATCTGCAGGGCCACCAGCCGGCCGATCACATCGAGCTTGTCGACAAAGTTGGAGATGTTGAGGTCGGAAAGGCCGCTCAGCGTCGAGCGCATGCCGGTGGCCCAGACCGCGTTGAGCAGCGAGAAAAGCTGCTCATGGAACACCTCTCCACCACGGCGGCCGCTCTTGAAAGTATCGATCATCAGCGACATCAGGCTCTGACGCAGCTCTCCATCCGACATGACCGTCTTGAACAGGCTGGCGGCGCTGTCGGCGCCTATCGCCATCGACATTAGCTGCATCCATTTGCGCCCGTCATCGCCGGCAGAGCCCAGCAGGCCCAGGGAAGACCAGCCCGACAGCGCCCGCAAGCCGCCGCTCCGGCGCCTGTTTTTCCTGTCACTGCCACGGGCGGCGCCATGGGCGAGGAGCCCCAGCATGGTATGGGCCAGCTTCTGGGTGCTGCCATGCTCCCCTTCAGTACGGCTGCGCCCTGCTTTCACCTCTGCTAGAAAATCGGCAATACTGTCAACCGGCCGCGTCAGCGTGAAGGCGCTGGCGATATCGAGGCCGCCGTGGTCGTCCGAGCCGGCGGTGAAAGTGATGGGTCCCGTCGTGAGCGGAATCAGGTCGTGCTTGGCCGCCAGTTCCGTCAGTTTTTCCGGAGTGCTTTGCTCGGCCAGCCGGCGGCTGAAGGAATTCTCGCGCTCGAGCGTGGAGCCGTTGTGGACTTCCCAGATGGGGAAGAGCAGCATCAGCCGCTCGATGTGGCCGGGGGTCAGCTCGCCGCCCAGGCGGGTCAGCGGATGGGCCAGCACGTAGAGGATATCCTCCCGGTGCAGGTAGGAAACCAGCTCGTACATGTTGCGCCTCAGCTGCCGGGCTTCCTGGTGCTGCCGCTCGGTGATGCCGAGAGCCAGGACGTGCAGCTTCACATCCTCATCGGGGAAGTAAGCAGTGATTTCCTCGCTGATGAAAAAGTCATCCCGGTCAGCAAGGCGGAGAGCACCCTCGATGGTGTTGTGGTCAGTGAGGGTGACATAGGTCATCCCCCGCTCCTTGCAGGCCCGGTAGGCGGTTTCGGGGTCGGTGTTGCTTTCGCCGACGCCGGCCTGCCGGAGCACCCACAGGTCGGATTCCAGGGAAAAACGGGTATGAAGATGGAGGTCAACCCGGCAATCGGCCGGATTATTTCCGGAAAAGCGGGGGAGTCCGTGCAATTTCACCGATTCCTCCGCAGCCGGGAACCGCATGTTGATATGGCTGTGGAATCATTCATTTACAGGCATGGGAAGCAAGCACCAGCCGGCGCATCCTGTGGGAACTCCCCATCTGTCCTTTCAACGCTTAATCTTACGGAATATCGCGGCGGGGAGCAAGACGCAGCCAGCTTTACACACCGCCTGACGGCGGATAAAGTAGGCTCAAAATCATGTCTTGGGAGGACGCATGTGCAATGATGAAACTCTGGACGCAGTCCGGGACCGCGCCGGCCAGCTGGTGAGGCATGCTGACGAGCTGAGGCGGAAGTTCAACGATATCGAAGAGGAATTCAAGGAAGGGAACCTGGACAGCGCCGGGCTGCGTGATCTGAGCCGCGCCATTCACCTGGTTGAAACCGATACGGCCGCCTTCGAGAAGATCCTTGGGGGCTGACGCTTGCCGCGCCGTGAGCAAAAAGGAAAGGCGGCGGGCGGACCCTCGCTGAGGGATATACCCTCGGTGGAGGAACTGCTGGAAACGCGGCTGCTAAAGACCGAGGCCGCCCGGCACGGGCGGCCGCTCGTGGTCAGCAGCGCCCGCCGGGTGCTGGAGCGGCTGCGCCGTGATATCCGCGCCGGCCGGCCGGTGACGAGGGCCGAGCTGCAACCGCGGCGCCTGGCCGCGGCGGTGAGGAACGATGCCGCCGGCATCTACCGGCCGAGCCTGAAACCCCTCATCAACGCCACCGGAGTCGTGGTGCACACTAACCTGGGGCGCTCGGTGCTGGCGGATGAGGCCATCGAAGCGGTGCGACGGACGGCTGCTGCCTACTCCAACCTGGAATACAACCTCGACCGGGGCAAGCGGGGCTTGCGCCACGATCACATCACCCGCATCATCACGGAACTGACAGGCGCAGAGGACGCACTTGTGGTCAACAATAACGCCGCTGCCGTCCTACTGGCCCTCACCGTTTTCGCCCGCCGCAAGGAGGTACTGGTCTCGCGGGGCGAGCTGATCGAGATCGGCGGCTCCTTCCGTATTCCCGAAATCATGGCCGCCAGCACCGCCAAGCTGGTTGAGGTCGGCACCACCAACAAGACCAAACTCTCTGACTACGAAAAAAACATCGGTAAGTCAACGACGATGCTGCTGCACGTCCATTCCAGTAATTACAAGGTGGTCGGTTTCACCGCTGAGGTTTCCATCGCCGAGCTGGCGCGCCTGGGGCACGAACGCGGCCTCCTGGTAATGGACGACCTCGGCAGCGGCGCCCTCGCCGGCCTGCCGGCTTTCGCCGATGAGCCTTCCGTTAAGGACGGTCTGGCCGCCGGGGCCGACGTCATCACCTTCAGCGGCGACAAGCTGCTGGGGGGTCCCCAGGCCGGCATAGTAGTGGGCAGCCGTGAGGCGGTCGGAAAGATGAAGGCCCACCCGATGGCCCGGGCCGTGAGGGTGGACAAGATGACGCTGGCGGCGCTGCAGGCGACCCTGGCGCTTTACCTCAACCCGAAGGAAGCGCTCAAAAGGATCCCCACGCTGAGGATGCTGGGCGAGAAACCGGCTTCGATCCGGGCGCGGGCGCGGGAACTTGCCGCCGGCCTCGAGGAGGCCCTGGACGGGGCGGCGGCGGTCACGGTCGAGAAGGCCGCCTCCAAGGTGGGCGGCGGCGCCCTGCCGCTGCTGGAGCTGGATTCCTATGTCTGCGCAGTGAGCCCGGCGGCCTTGCAGGTTGACGAACTGGCCGCGCGCCTGCGCCAGACCAATCCGCCCGTGATCGGGCGCATCCATAAAGACAGGCTCCTGCTGGACGTGCGGACCATCCTGCCGGATCAGGCGGCGCCGGCCGTCGCGGCGCTGGGCCAGGCAATCTCGCAATCAAGGTGAATTCCCCGCAACACCTCGTCCTCGGCACCGCCGGCCATATCGACCACGGCAAGACGGCGCTCATCAAGGCGCTCACCGGCGTCGATACCGACCGGCTCAAGGAGGAAAAGGAGCGTGGCATCTCCATCGAGCTGGGCTATGCGGAGCTGGAGCTGCCCAGCGGCACCACCATGAGCGTCGTGGACGTGCCCGGGCACGAGCGCTTCGTGCGAAACATGGTGGCCGGCGCCAGCGGCATCGATATCTTCCTGCTGGTGGTGGCGGCCGACGACGGCGTCATGCCCCAGACCCGCGAGCACATGGCCATCATCGAGCTGCTGGACATTCCCCAGGGAATAGTGGCGATCACCAAGACCGACCTGGTCGATGACGATATGCTCGAGCTGGTCCAGGCCGATGTTGAGGATTTTCTTTCCGAGACCCCCTACGGTGACGCTCCTGTGGTGGCGGTCAGCTCCAAGACCGGAGAGGGCCTCCCGGCGCTTCTGGGCATGCTCGAGGACGCAGCCGCCCAGGCCCGGCAGGCGCACCACGTCGCCGCGACCGCCCGGATGCCTGTGGACCGCGTGTTCACGCTCAAGGGCATCGGCACCGTCCTCACCGGCACCCTGTGGTCCGGACGCATCTGTGCCGAGGACAGCCTGCGGCTGCTTCCCGACGGCCTCACCGGCCGGGCCCGCAGCGTCCAGGTGCATGACCGCCCGGTTGAGTGCGCCGATGCCGGGCAGCGGGTGGCCGTAAATATCTCCGGCATCGACAGGGAAAGACTGGAGCGGGGCCAGATGGTGGTCAAAGGGGAAGGGCTCAATCCCACTTTTATGGTCGACGGGCGCATCCGGCTGTTGGCCACGGCAAAGCCGCTCAAGTACGGCGCCCAGGTGCGCTTCCACCACGGCACCGCCGACGCCACCGCCAAGCTCATGTTCGTCGATCGCGACCGCCTCGACCCCGGCAGCGCCTGTTATGCCCAGATACGCCTGAAGACGAAGATCGTGCCCGCCAAGGGCGACCGTTTCATCCTCCGTTCACTGACGCCGGTGACGACCATTGGCGGCGGCGTCATCGTGGACCCGTTTCCCCATAAGCACGGACAGGGCAAGGAACACCAGCGCCGCCTGGAAACGCTGGAGCTCGGCGGCCCTGTTGAGATGGTGAGGCTGCTGCTGGAGGAAGCCGGCGCAGATGGGCTTTCGCGCCGGGAGTTCGAGGCCAGCGGCCGGGTTGAGGCTGAGGAGCTGGATGGTCCTCTGAGCGACCCGGATGTGGCGCTGTCGCGCACGGGTCCGCCCGGCGAGGTCTTCTTTGCGCCTGGCGTAGTCAGGGAATTTGAGGAAGCGGCGTTGGCCGCTTTAAAGGAGCGGCAGGAACGCTCCCCCGCCGACCCCAGCCTGGCTCCGGAAGAACTGGCCCGCA
>JAJYIN010000091.1 GCA_021790075.1 Actinomycetes bacterium
CGATCTCGCCCCCGCCATCGGCGTCGCCACCGCCATGGGCATGGCCCTGGCGGCGATGCAGTCGCCGGCCGCCGGCTATGACGATCTGAAAAAGGATCTGGACGCGGCAGCCCGGGGCCTTTTCGAGACCCGGCCTACGGCTTACAACCTCGGCTGGGCCCTGGAGCAGATGAAAATGATCTACGGCCAGCCCGGCGACCCGGATGACATCCGCCGGCGGCTCAAGCAGCGCTCCCAGGAGATCCTCGATGAGGACGTGGCCATGTGCGTCGCCATGGGCGAGCACGCGGCGCCGCTCTTTCCCAAGGGAGCCCGCATCCTCACACATTGCAATGCCGGCGCGCTGGCGACGGCCGGTTACGGGACGGCGCTGGGGGTCATCCGCTCCGTATTCAGGCGAGACCCCACCATCATGGTCTACGCCGACGAGACCCGGCCGTTCCTGCAGGGCGCCCGCCTGACGGCGTGGGAACTCCAGCAGGAAGGCATCCCCTGCCGCCTGATCACCGATAACATGTCGGGTTACTTCTTCCGGAAGGGGGAAATCGACGCGGTGGTGGTCGGCTCGGACCGCATCGCCGCCAACGGCGACGTCGCCAACAAGATCGGCACCTATACGGTTTCTGTGCTGGCCAGGGCGCACGGCGTCCCCTTCTATGTGGCCGCCCCCACCTCGACGGTCGACCTGAGCATCCCCACCGGGGACCAGATACCGATCGAGGAACGGGATCCGGCTGAGGTCACCCATTTCCACGGCAGCCAGTGCGCGCCCACCGGCATCAGTGTGTGCAACCCGGCTTTTGACGTGACGCCTCATGGGAACGTCACCGCGATCATCACCGAGGTGGGGGTGCACCGGGAACCGTACACGGAAAGCCTGGCGCAGGCGAAGAAAGGCAAGTAAGTGAAAGCAATGGTACTGGCAGCAGGTCTGGGCACCCGCCTGAGGCCGTTGACGGGCTCCATCTCCAAGCCGATGGCGCCGATCGTCAACCGGCCCGTCATGTACCATATCCTCCGCCTGGTCAAAGAGCACGGGTACGATGAAGCGGTCGCCAACCTGCATTACCATCCCCACGCCATCACCAATTACTTCGGCCGGGGCCAGCGGATCGGCATCGAGCTGCGCTATTCGCTGGAGCCGGAACTGATGGGGACCGCCGGGGGCGTCAAGGCGATGCAGCGCTTTCTGGGCGACGGCACTTTCCTGGTCATCAGCGGCGACGCCCTCACCGACCTCGACCTGACCAAACTGCTCAGGCGGCACCGGGAAGCAGGCGGCATCGCCAGCCTGGCGCTCAAGAAAGTGGACGAGCCCAGCCATTTCGGCGTGGTCATCCGTGACCAGACCAACCGCATCATGGGGTTTCAGGAGAAGCCGGCGGCGGGAGAGGAGCTCAGCAACCTCTGTAACTGCGGCATCTATATCTTCGAGCCGGCCGTGCTCGACTACATCCCCCGGGATGCTTTCTACGACTTCGGCAAGCAGATGTTCCCCGACCTGATCGCCAGGAACATCCCCTTTTACGGCTTCGAGATCGACGGCTACTGGAACGACGTGGGCAGCCTCGCCCAGTACCGCATCGGCAACTTCGACGCCCTCACCGGCAAGGTCAAGGTGGAGATACCCGGCAAGGAGCGCCGGCCGGGAATCTGGGTAGGCGAGGGCACCCGCATCTCCCGGAGCGCCACCCTCAAGCCCCCCATCCTGCTGGGGGACCACTGCCGCGTCGGCGAGAACGTGACCCTGACCGGCCCGCTGGTGATCGGCGACCACAGCGTCATCGAGAAGGGCGCTTCGCTGGCGGGTGTCATCAAGTGGCGCGCGGCGCAGACCGGAGCGGGCGCAAAAGTGCTGGGAGGCATCATCGGCCGGGGCGCCTACATCCGCGACGACTGCCGGATCGGCGACCGCGCCGTGGTGGGCGACCGTTGCGTCATCGGCGCCGGCAGCGTGCTGGACCCGGCAGTGAAGCTGGAGCCCTTCACCGTCATCGAGGCCGACAGCCACGTGCAGTAAGCAGGAAGCAGGGCGCCAGGCACGGTGTCATTCCAGGCTTGCATTTGCGCCTGTTCTGTCATAGATTTCCCGCACTGACAATCTCCTGTGGAAGTGGACGCCGTGGCCGATGGCAACCTGACGATCGGGGATGACAAGTTCCCGGCCGGCAAACCCCAGATTCGAGCCCCTCACCCGGGGCCGTTTGACGATTTCCTGTCGCTGTTCTTCCCCCTGCGCTGCGTCCACTGCGGCAGTCCCGGCGCCTGGCTTTGCCCCGGCTGCCTGGCCGCGCTGGAGCCGATCGGACCTGATCGTTGCCGCCGCTGCGGGAGGCCCGCCTCCCGCAATCTACCCGGCGCTCACAACCAGCCACGCCCCCATGCCCGGCCGGCCTCCAGCGAATCAACCGGCTGCCGTGAATGCCGGGGCCGCCGGCTGCCCTTTTCCAGCGCCCGGGCGGCGTTCCGTTACAGCGGCCCGGCCCGTAGCCTCGTGCATGCCCTCAAATACTCCGGCCAGCGCCGCCTGGCCCGCTTCATGGCCGCCATCTCCGCCGACCTTTCCGGTTTGACTCGCGGCACTCGAGAGGTTACGCTAACTCATGTGCCCCAGCACCGCTCAAAGCTGCTTGCCCGCGGGTATAACCACGCGGAACTTTACGCCCAGGCAGTCTCCCGGTGCCTTGACCTGCCGCTGGAGAACCTCCTCACCAAGCGCCATCCCACGCCCGCCCAGAACCGGCTTAATTTTCATGAGCGGAGGAAGAATCTTAGTGAGAGCATATCCTTGCGCCGGGACGCAAAGGCGACTCGCCGGGTGATCCTGATCGATGATGTCTATACCACCGGCTCGACGGCGGCGGAATGTGCGGAAGTGTTGCGGGAAGGGATGGGGATCACGGTAGAGGTTTGGACTTTCGCCCGCACAGTAAAAGAAAAGGAATAGGCTCAGGCGCCGATATTTCCGAAGGGTAATCCAAGTGAAACCAAGAGGTGGAGGAATCGAATGAATCTACAGCTGAAGGGCAGAAATATCACTATCACCGAAGCGCTCCGCTCCTACGTGGACGAGAAGCTGGCCAAGCTGGGCAAACACCTAAACAGCGCCAGCACGATGGAAGTGGAGCTTTTTTGCGAGAAGAACCCCAGCATAGCCGACAACCAGGTGGCTGAGGTCACGGTCTTCACGAAGGGTCCGGTGCTGCGGGCCAAGGGGGCCTCGACTGACATGTATGCGTCCATCGACTTGGTGGCCGACAAGCTGAGCCGCCAGGTGAAGAAATACCGCAGCAAGCTGGTGAGCCACAATTCGCACGTGCGCGGCAGCCTGCCGCCGGAGCCGGCCGAAGTGGAGATGGCCCTGGCGCTGGAGGAAGAGGAGGAGATCACGGAGGGTCCCACGATCGTGAAGACCAAGCAGTTCAACATCAAGCCGATGTCGCCGGAGGAAGCGGCTCTGCAGATGGAGATGGTGGGTCACGATTTCTTCGTCTTCCGCAACTCCGAAACCAACGACACCAATGTAATCTACCGCCGCCGCGACGGCGATTACGGGCTGATCGAGCCCATCTAGTTCAGGAACGTGTGTTTCCATCGTTTCCAATTCTGGAACCGGGAACGTACGTTTCCATCATTGCCAATCTGCATGGGCCCCATTCTCACTGCCCCAATCCCACTTTGCTAAAATAATATCTGGAAATGGCTAATTTATTCGACAAGTTCCTTCGCGCCGGCGAAGGTAAAAAACTGAAACAGCTCCAGGAACAGGTGGACTCCGTGTCCGCCTTCGAGGACGGCATGCAGGCCCTGAGCGACAACCAGCTCAGGGCCAAGACCACCGAGTTCAGGGAGCGCCTGGCCGCGGGCGAGACCCTCGACGACCTCATGCCCGAGGTCTTCGCCGCCGTGCGCGAGGCCAGCCGCCGCGTCACCGGCATGCGCCATTTCGACGTCCAGGTGATGGGCGGCATCGTGCTGCACCAGGGCCGGATCGCCGAGATGAAGACTGGTGAGGGAAAGACCCTGGTCGCGACCCTGCCCGTCTACCTGAACGCCCTCGGCGGCGAGCAGGTCCATGTGGTCACCGTCAACGACTACCTGGCCCGCCGCGACGCCGAGTGGATGGGCAGCATCTACAACTTCATGGGCCTCTCGGTCGGCGTGCTGCGCAACATGATGCCGAATGACGAGCGCCGCGCGGCCTACGCCTGCGACATCGTCTACGGCACCAACTCCGAGTTCGGCTTCGACTATCTGCGCGACAACATGGCGCTGCACATAAACGACCGCGTCCAGCGGAGCCACAGCTATGCCATCGTGGACGAGGTGGACAGCATCCTCATCGACGAGGCGCGCACGCCGCTGATCATATCCGGAGCGCCGGAAGAGGCCGCCGCCACTTATTATAAGTTCGCCGCCATCGTTCCCCTGCTCCGGGAAGAGGAAGATTTCGAGGTGGATGAAAAGCACCGGACAGTTTCGGCCACCGAATCAGGCGTCGCCAAAGTGGAGAAGCAGCTGGGTATCGAGAACCTTTATGAAGCAAAGAACGGCCAGCTGGTCAACCACCTGATCCAGGCGCTCCGCGCCCATACCCTCTTCCAGAAGGACGTCCAGTACGTCGTCAAGGACGGCGAGGTGCTGATTGTCGACGAGTTCACCGGCCGCATCATGGAGGGCCGCCGCTATTCCGAGGGCCTCCACCAGGCCATTGAAGCCAAGGAGCGGGTCCGGATACGGGAAGAAAACCAGACCCTGGCCACTATCACCCTGCAGAATTATTTCCGCATGTATGAGAAGCTGGCGGGCATGACCGGCACGGCGGCCACCGAGGCCGACGAGTTCCACCACATTTACAAGCTGGAAGTCGTCTCCATCCCCACCAACCAGCCGATGATCCGCGACGACCGCAACGATTTCATCTACAAGACCAAGAAGGGCAAATTCGACGCCGCCCTCAAGGACATCATCGAGTGCAACAAGAAAGGCCAGCCGGTGCTGGTGGGCACCATCTCCATCGAAACCAGCGAGGAGCTCAGCTCCAAGCTCACCCGCAACGGCGTCAAGCACAACGTGCTGAACGCCAAGCATCACGAGAAGGAAGCCGAGATCATCAAGGATGCCGGCCAGAAGGGCGCGGTCACCATCGCCACCAACATGGCCGGCCGCGGCGTCGACATCAAGCTGGGCGACGGCGTCACCGAACTGGGCGGCCTCTACGTGCTGGGCACTGAACGGCATGAGAGCCGCCGCATCGACAACCAGCTCCGCGGCCGCAGCGGCCGCCAGGGCGACCCGGGCGCTTCGCGCTTTTACCTGTCGGCCGAGGACGACCTCATCCGCCTGTTCGCAGGCGACCGCATCTACAACATCCTCGACAAGCTCGCCCCCGACGACACGGTCCCCATCGAGCACAAGATGCTCTCCAAGACCGTCGAGAACGCGCAGAAGAAAGTCGAGGACCAGAACTTCCAGATGCGCAAACGGGTGCTCGAGTACGACGACGTCATGAACAAGCAGCGCGAGGTCATTTACGAGCAGCGCACCAAGATCCTGGAGGGCGACGACATCAGCGAGGACACCCGCGAGATCATCGACGACGTACTCGAGGGGCAGGCCCTGCTCTACACCGACAAGGACGCTTTCCCGGAAGACTGGGACTGGGACGGCCTCTTCGCCGCGCTCAGGGGCATCTACGATGTCACTTTCAGCCCGGACGGCATCGACATCGAGGACACCACCCAGGAGGAACTGGTGGAGATGGTCCTCGAGGATGCCCATGCCTTGTATGACCAGAGGGAAAAGGATTTCACCGCCGACCACATGCGCCAGCTGGAGCGGCTGGTGATGCTGGGCGTCATCGACAACCGCTGGCGCGAGCACCTGTACGACATGGACTACCTGCGGGAAGGCATCCACTGGCGCGGCCTCTCCCAGAAAGACCCCCTGGCGGAGTACAAGACCGAGGGGTACAACATGTTCCAGGAGCTGCTGGGCTCCATCAAGGAAGATTTCACGCGCACCATCTTCCACATGAAGCGGGTGCCCCAGGAAGAGATGCCCGCCCAGCGGGAAGAGGATCTACAGTACACCTATAACGACGGCTACACGCCGGCGCCACTCGGCCAGGCGGCCCCTCAGGCCGGCGCCGCTGCGGCCGCTGGAGCCGGCGCCGAAGCCGCTGCGGCCACCGCCACCGTCACCACCATGCACTCCAGCAAGGTAGGGCGCAACGACCCCTGCCCGTGCGGCTCGGGCAAGAAGTACAAGAAATGCTGCGGGACCTGATGGCCGAGGCGGGGCAAGCCGCTCGTTTACCGCCCCTTATCCCGTCGGTGAAATTTACAGCACCGCCCGGCGCCGGACCGATACCAGGGTGACCAGCAGCAGAATCGCCCCGATCCCCAGCAGCGACAGCGAATCGTACCAGATGTAGAAACCGGCGCCCCGCTCCCAGGGCAGTTGATTGTAGAAATTCCCTCCAATCAGCAGGAAGGCGGCCGTTGCCATCACCTTTTCCCACAGCCGCAGCTTCCCGAAATTGAACAGGACCAGGAACACGGCCAGCTCCACCATCCCAAAACCGTTGCTGTTGGTATAGGAAAGCAAAGGGGCCAGCACCAGGAAAAAGGCAAAATCGAGGACGGCGCCGTTTTTGACATTCCTGCCTTTTTGTACTAGCCATAACGCCAGCGCCACCACCAGCCCCAGGACCGTGTATTCGTAAACGGTCATCACCTGCGGCCCCGGCCGCAGATATGCCAGCGGTGAGTAACGGGCCAGTACTGATACCAGCGTGTGGTTCCCGGCCTGGAAGAGATCGGCTTTCTTGCCCAGCTCCACCGCGATCTCGCTGTACCAGGCGTGCTGCCAGCCGAGGAAGGCGCCCCCGTAGAAGAGGGCAGGCAGTACGAAGAGCAGCCCGGTGAAGCCGGCCAGCCATGCCAGTTCCCGGAACCGCTTCCTGAGAACGAAATACGGCACGAAGATGAGGCCGAAGGGTTTTATGAACAGGCTGAGCGCCCACAGGAGGGACAGCGGCGCCGCCCGCCCCCGGACGAAGAGCCAGGCCATGGCGATGTACATCACCAGCAGCAGGTGGTTGACCTGCCCCAAGGTCAGTTCCGCCCAGATATGGATGCCCATGATGAGGCCCGCCGCCAGTAGCAGCAGCGCGAGCCGCCCCGGGTCGGCGCTCCGGAAACCAGGAAAGACCAGGGACAGCGACAGGTAGAACCCGGTGAGCACCAGCGCCGAGGTGAACAGCCAGTAAAGCACTCCGGAAACCGCCAGGGGAAACAGCGAAAAGGGGATGAAGTAGAGCGCGGCTGTGGGAGAGTACTTGTAGCTGTAGAACCCGTCGCGGGCCGGTTGGAATACCGGCTGCCCGGAGACGATGCGGCCGCCCGCGCGGTAGAGTACGTCGAAATCCCGCAGCCACAAGCCGCCGTTGTTGCGGCTGGTGTATTCCAACACCAGCAGGCAGGCTCCCAGGAAAAGGAAGATGCCAGCGAGAGCGAGCTTCCATCCGGCCGGAAGCCGCCGCCGGACGGCGCCAGCCAGCCCCGCTTTCCGCAAATCTTCATAAACCGCCGGATAGTTCAGGAAGCAACCCCTTGCTCGCTCGCATGCAGCTTATAACAAAGCAGGTGCGTTTGTTCACCAGTACTTCCCGGCCCGCCTCTGTATCTCCTTTGCCCCACTCCGCATGATACCCAGAACCTGATGGGTCCATCCATGCGGCGGCGGATTACCCAAGGGTAGGTCGTTCCTCCTTTTTATTTAAAGCGGTGGTCGGGTTTCTTCTCAGCACGTCATTGCCTTGGTATACTTGGCATTACACAGAAGCGGATGTTTCGGTAAACCCTTGGGATGCTGATTTATTCGTCACACTTTCCCTTATTGTCGCAATCTTATTAGCCCTTGCCGCCCTGCCGCCACTTCGGCTTTTTCCCAGGTCTCTTGGTAAACTTGTGATGTTGTTGGCTTCGGTTTTTTCCTTTCCTGTAACTGGTCTTCGCATCGCAATACCTGCTTCCTCGCCGAA
>JAJYIN010000092.1 GCA_021790075.1 Actinomycetes bacterium
AAAGACCGCCTCCACGTCAAAGATGACGAACATGAGGGCGAAGATGTAATAACGGACGGCGAAGGGCGCCCAGCTGTCGCCCAGGGGGGTGACGCCGCACTCGTAGGGGGTAAGCTTCTCGGGGTAGGTGTGCCGCCGCTGGACCAGCCGCGCGGCCCCCAGGATGGCCAGCACAAATGCGATATCCGCGAGGCCGAGGATGGCCACGGTCAGATAAGTCTGTGTGTAGTCTGGGGTCAACTCGCCGTTACCCCGCTACGGCCAGGCGGATATATTCTGGCCCAGGTCAGGCCCAAAAAATCCCCCTCAAAAATGCTGTCTTTTCAAGAAGCGGAAAGCACCTCGGGTTCCAGCTCATGAAAAAAGAACCGTCGGACTATTTGTTTCGGCGCTACTATATTAAACGCGCGCGGGAATTACAAACCGGATTTTCCCTGATGAAACAGCGGGAAACAAACGCTGGACCAGGACGTTGTCAGGGCGCGGCTGCCTCCGGTTCGGCCCCGGCATCAACCGGGCGGCTGGACGAAATACTGGCCGATGACGGCGATGGCGTTGAAGGTCATGTGGGCGATGATCGATGGCATTACGGAATGGGTGTGGTGCATCAGCCAGGCGAAGATGAAGCCGAGGATGAAGATGGGGATGAAGATCGTCGCGGACAGGTGCGCCGTCGCGAAGATGGCGGCCGAGATGAGCGCCCCCGGGATGAAGCCCAGCTTCTGCTCCAGGCCCTGGTGAATGATGCCCCGGAAGAACGTTTCCTCGATCATGGGAACCAGCAGGGCCACCTCGATGAAGGCGATGATGAATCCCAGGAGCGAGGGGCTGAACTCACCGGTGATGTCCTGGGGCGACGGCTGGATGAAACTCGAGTATACGGAGATGGCGACATACGCGGGTATCAGCAGGCCGATCGCCAGCAGGACCGCCTCCAGCTTGGAGGGCGGCCACCGCCAGCCCATCGTCTTGATGCTGAACCGGTAGCCACGCGCCTTGAACAGGGCGATCGTGCCGCCAAACACCACCACCCACTGGAAGACCAGTATCGCCGTTGTCAGCCCTGGGGAGGAGACGATTGACTGCCGGTCCAGGCCGGTGGCGGCGCTCAACAGGCTGACCGCGATGAGGGCCGCGACGGTGACGATGAAGAAACCGGCGATCATGATGCCGACGATCGCCGCGACATCCCTGCCGGTCCAGGGGACCCGTCCGGGCTGGTCCGGCAGCAGCAGCGGCGCCGGCTGGGGCGCCGGCCTCCAGCTCATCAGGTCGGGCCGGCCCTCGATGACCGGCCCCTGAGGGGAAGGACCGGGCTGCCGGGGAGCCTGCCCTTCCTGCGAGCGCAGCGAAGGATGCACGAATGCCGGCCCCCACCGCTCACGGTTGCTGGAGGAATCGTCTTTTGCCATCGTTACTCTGCCGCTTTCTCCGCTATCTTCAGGAATGGTTTGATCAGGTCTATCGGCACCGGGAAGATGGTGGTCGAGTTCCGTTCCGAGGAAACCTCAACAAGTGTCTGAAGGAAACGCAACTGAAGCGCCATCGGCTCGGCCGAGATGACGCCGGCGGCGCTGGCCAGCTTCTCCGAGGCCTGGAACTCGCCCTCGGCAGCGATGATCTTGGCGCGCCGCTCGCGCTCTGCTTCCGCCTGCCGGGCCATCGCCCGCTGCATGGTCTGGGGGATTTCCACGTCCTTGACCTCGACGGTCACCACCTTGATGCCCCAGGGGGTTGTCTGCTCGTCGATGATCACCTGCAGCTGCTGGTTGATCTTGTCGCGCTCGGCCAGCAGGTGGTCGAGGTCGGACTGCCCCAGGGTGCTCCGAAGCGTCGTCTGGGCAATCTGGGAGGTCGCCATGATGAAGTTCTCCACCTCGACGATCGCTTTTTCCGGCTCTATCACCCGGAAGTAGATGACTGCGTTCACCTTGGCCGGCACATTGTCACGGGTGATGACTTCCTGGGGCGGCACGCTCATGGTCACGGTGCGCAGGTCGACCTTGACCATGCGGTCGACGACCGGGATGAGCAGGAAGAGACCCGGCCCCTTGGTATTGACCAGGCGGCCCAGCCGGAAAATGACTCCGCGCTCGTACTCCTTGGCGATGCGGATCGCCGAGAGCAGCAGCAGCAAAACGATGAAGCCGAGGATGGCTATGAGTATCCCCACGACGGTCATTACTACCTCCTGGTCAGTGAAGCTATTTGCAGGGCGTGATCAAGGTTCATGTTTGGGCGGCTTTCCCTTTGGGGCCTCTTGGCCCTTTCCGTCTGAGCCGGGGGAATGGCCCGCACCCAGGGAAAGCCCCAGCATTTCGCAAAGCTTCCAAAACGGGGAACGCTACCAGAATCAAGCCGTCCGCCTGACCCTCAAGAGCAGCCCCCTGGCATCGGTCACCTCTACTTCTTCCCCTTTTTCCACCGTTTCACCCTCCGGCGCCTCGGCGCTCCAGATCTCACCCCGCACAAACACCTGGCCCAGCGGGTCCAGCCGCGTGCGGGTGACGCCCACCTCGCCGACCATGGCGTTCCGGGGGCTCTTTTTCGGCAGCCGGCGCGCCTGGACGGCGGCCCGGGCGATCACCAGGAAAAAGCCGAGGGAAAGCGCCGCCAGGGCGATGGTGAGCGGCATCGATACGCGCAGGAAGGGCGCGCTGGAATCGTAGAGGAAAAAGGAGCCCGCCAGCAGGGCGATGATGCCGCCCGCGGTGAGCGCCCCGTGGGTGGGCAGATAGAGTTCCGCCGCCAGAAAGGCGATTCCCAGAACGATCAGGGCGACGCCGACATAGTCGATCGGCAGCACGTACAGGCCGTAGAGCGAGAGCGCCAGGCAGATAAAGCCGCCGATGGCGCCGATGCCAATGCCGGGATGGACGAATTCATAGGCAATCGCCAGCAGCCCGATGATGAGCAACAGGTAGGCGACGTTGGGGTTGACGATGAAGTGGAGGAACGTCTCCCGGAACGTCATCGAAGCCTCGCTGACGCCGGCCCCCTGGGTGTTGATGGTGATCTGCTTGGCCTTGGTGGTGAAACCGTTCAGCTGGTCCAGTAGCGACTGCATCGAGTCGGCTTCCTTGTCAATGACCTGCTGCTGGAGCGCCTCATCGGCGGAGAGCGACACCGACTGGCGCACCGCCAGCTCCGCCCAGTTGGCGTTGTGGCCGTTGGTCTCGGCCAGCGACCTCATGTAGGCGGCCGCATCGCTGGTGATCTTGATGCCGGTCTCGGTATCGGGCCCGGTGCCGATGGCGACCGGGTGGGCAGCGCCGAGATTGGTCCCCGGCGCCATGGCGCAGGCGTCGGCGCCCATGCAGATGAATGTCCCGGCCGACGCCGCCCGCGCGCCGGTGGGCGCCACATAAACGATGATGGGCAGCGGCGAGCCGGCCATCTTCTGGATGACGTCGCGCATCGGCTGATCCAGGCCGCCGGGGGTGTCCAGCTGCAGGACCACGGCGCGCACCTGGTCGTTCTCGGCGTCGCCGATGCTGCGGGTGACATAGTCCCCCATCAGCGGGTCGATGATGCCGTCGACCTTGATCACGCGCACCTCATCGGCGCCCGCGGGGGTGGCCTTGCCGGAGAAAATCACCGACAGCACGAACGTGAACAGTACCATGGCGCCCAGGACTGCTGCGAGACCGAGGCGCCGGCGGCGGTATTCAGGGCGCCGGCGGCCCCGTGCGGAGCGGCGCCCGCGGGTCCTCCTGGTGTTTGCGGGCCTCATCAGGCCTTCTGGAATTTGAACATTTTGATGCCGATCAGGAAACAGGCGCTGCCGTAGGCAAACAAGACCCCCGCTTGCGGAAGTATGTCATAAAAATCCTTGCCGTGTAGAATCAGGCCCTTGATGCCGTCCAGGGCCCAGGCATTAATGGTCAGGTGCCCGAGGGTCTGCATGAAGGACGGGACAATGTCCAGGGGCCACCAGCTGCCCCCCAGCGCCGACATCAGCAGGATGGTGAGGATGCCGATGGCCTGGGCCTGCCGCCGGGTCCTGGCCACCGCCGCCAGCAGCAGGCCGAAGGCGGTGGCGGTGAAAGCGGTGACGGCGACCATCAGCGCCAGGCCCGCGCGGGAGTTGCCGGTATTCATGCTGAACGCGAAGTGGCCCACGGCGAACAGCAGGGTGATCTGGGTGATGCTGAGGGCCAGCACCATGAACTGCTTGCCGCCGAGGATGGCGCTCTTGGAAATGGGAGCCACCAGCAGCCGCCCCAGGGTGCCCCTGTCGCGCTCTTCCAGCAGTCCTTCGGCGCCGTTGAGGACCCCGAAGAGCAGAAACATGACCGCGAAGCCCGGGGTCTCGATGTCGAAAGTGTTCAGCTCCTTGGCGCCCGCGGCGGGCTGGGAGACGACCTGAATGGGCTGGCTGGACATCTGGGCGCCGGCGGCTGCGGTGGCGTCGGCGGCCACGGCGCCAGCGCCGGCGGCGGGGTTTTGTTTCAGCGCCTCGGTGACCGCCACCTTGGCCGCCACTTCCACCGCCGAGAAACGGTTGACGGCGCTGTTGATCATTCCCTTCAGATATGGAGCCGAGGTGGTGGAGTTGGGATCCTCGTAAATCTGCAACTGGCTGGACTGGCCCGCCTGCACTTTGGCGGAGAAATCGGCCGGGATCACCAGCGACGCCGCGTAAGTCGAGCTGCCCTGCTTGAGAGTCTCGCTCTCGGAGTTGCTGGCGGCCTGGATGGTGACGCCCGGGTTGGCCGCCACCGCGTCGACCAGCTGCTGGCCGACGCTGCCCGTGTCGTGGTTTGTGACCAGCAGGGTGCCGTGCAGCGTGCCGCCCTTGTACACGGGCGAAAGCGCCAGGGAAACCACCACGATCACGAGCAGGGGCGTGACCAGCAGGGACATCCAGGCGCCGCGGTCCTTGGCGATGATGAGCACGTCCTTGGCGGCCACAAACCAGAGCTTCCGGGGGAGCCTCATTCCCTCAGCTCCTTCCCGGTCAGGTGAATGAAGAGCTTCTCCAGGTTCGGCGTATAGAGCTCCAGGTTGCTGACCTGGCAGCCGCGCCCCTCCAGCACTTTCATTACCGGCGCCAGCGAGCGGGCGCTGTTGTCCGACGAGATCAGCAGGCGGTCCTCCTCACGCCTGACGCTGGTGACCCCGGTCTGAGCCCCCACCTGCTCTTCCAGCCCTACCGGGCAGCCCGGCGGCGAGATCTCCAGCTCGATGACGCCGCCCTCGCCCAGCAGCTTCAGCAGCTCTTTCAGGGTGCCGGCGGCGACGATGCGGCCCTTGTCCATGATGGCGATGTTATCGCACAGCAGCTCGACTTCCTCCATATAATGCGAGGTGTAGAGGATGGTGGTGCCGGAGTCGCGGATCTTGAAGATCGTGTCGAAGATGTGTTCGCGGGACTGGGGGTCGACGCCCACAGTCGGCTCGTCCAGGAGCAGGAAACGGGGATGGTGCAGCAGCCCGGCGCCCATGTTGATGCGGCGCTTCATGCCGCCGGAAAACTGGTCGATGCGCCCGTCGCGCCGGTCCCAGAGCTCCACCAGTTCCAGCACTTCGCGGCAGCGCCGTTCCAGCGGGGCTCCCCCCAGGTTGTACATCCTGCCGTAAAACCTGAGGTTCTCGATCGCCGTCAGAGTGGGGTAGAGGGCGATCTCCTGGGGCACCAGGCCGATTATCTCGCGTACCCGGGCCGCCTCCCCGGTCACGCTGAAGCCATCGATGGTGGCCGTGCCGGACGTCGGCTCCAGGTAAGTGGAGAGGATGGAGATGGTGGTCGTCTTGCCGGCGCCGTTGGGCCCGAGGAAGCCGAAGATCTCGCCTTCGTCGATGGTGAAGCTGACACCGTCCACGGCAGTGAGCTTGTCAAAGCGCTTCACAAGGTTCTCGGCTGTGACGATGGAATCAGCCATAGGTTGAAAGGATGTTACATCACCCGGCAGCGCCGCCGCAATCTTGGAATCTATCTCAAAAGGTTGTCCGTTGCGAGGCCGAGCGAAAAGGCCATGGGCAAGGACGCAGGAGGAAAAAGCCCGCAGTCGTACCTGTAGGTACGTCGAGGACTTTTTCCTCCGAGGACGCCGCCCATGGCCTTTGCAGCCGGCCGCAGCAGGAGATGCCTTTTGAGATAGATTCTTAGGGCCTGCTTCGACGCAATCTCAGCCGCCGGCGGCTGAGATTCCCGGAAGGCAGGAAAGCGGCGCTCAGGGGATATTTACCAGTCAATGCTGCTCTCAAGCCGCCGGATGCGTTAAACTTGAGGAAAATCCCTCAACTGGACTGACTGATGCGGATATTCAAAGCATTTCAAATCGAGGCCGCGCATTTCCTGCCGGATGCCCCCGAAGGCCATAAGTGCCGGCGGATGCATGGTCATTCTTTCCGCGTGGAGATCCACGTGAGCGGCGCGGTCAATAAGCAGCGCGGCTGGGTGACCGACTTTGCCGGGATCGGCAGGGCCTGCCAGCCGCTGGTTGAGGAACTGGACCATTCCTGTCTTAACGAAGTCGCCGGTTTGGAGAACCCCACGAGCGAGAACCTGGCCGTCTGGATCTGGGAGAGGCTGGCGCCGGCCCTGCCGGGGCTTTGCAGAGTCGTGGTTCTGGAGACCCCCGGCGCCGGCTGCATCTACGAGGGTCCGGGTGGCTAAGACAGTTTGCATATTATCCGGCGGCATGGACTCCACAACCCTGCTTTACCAGCTGCTGGAGGAAGGCGATGAAGTGCTGGCGATTTCTTTTGACTACGGTCAACGCCATGTCAAGGAGCTCGAGTTCGCGGCCAGGACCTGCGAAAAGCTGAGGGTAAGCCACCAGGTTGTCGACCTCAGCGATGTGGGAAGACTGCTGGGCGGAAGCGCGTTGACGTCGGGGGATATAGAGGTCCCCCATGGCCATTATGAGCATGAATCGATGCGGCTCACCGTGGTTCCCAACCGCAACATGATCATGATGTCAATCGCCGCCGGCCACGCGATCTCGGCAGGTTACGACCGGGTGGCCATTGCCGTGCATGCCGGCGACCATGCCGTTTACCCGGACTGCCGTCCGCGATTCATCGAGGTGTTTGAAGACGCGGTCCTCGAGGGCAATTACGGGCGGGTGACCGTATATGCTCCGTTCATCGATATGACCAAAACCGGGATCGTGCGCCTGGGCCGCGCCCTGGGGATTGATTACGAAAATGACACCTGGAGCTGTTATGAGGGAGGCGAGGAGCCCTGTGGCAAGTGCGGCACCTGCGTTGAGCGGGCGGAAGCGCTGGCGGGTGCGTGAGGAGGCAAGACCAGTGCGCGCACAGAAGAGGAGGTTGGCGGAGTCGTGTCGCCGCCTGGGCCAAGGGCATGGCCAGTGCGCGCGCAGAAGAGGAGGCGCCGAAATGAGTAATCAGCACAGACAACCCCCGAGGATCGAGGACATGTCGGCGGCGGAGATCAGGGAACGCATCCTGAGCTCGATGTCGTTCGAGAATGAACACCCGATCGGGACGATCCCGTACATGGGGCGGGTATCCGAGGTCGTCGCCTGCGAAACCGAGGAACTGGTGGCCCGCTGCCCGATGACCGGCTATCCGGATTTTTACCGCTGCCGCGTTATTTTCGTGCCGGGCGAACTGCTGCCGGAGCTGAAATCGCTCAAGCTTTATTACTATGGCTTCATCGACCTGCCGGTTTCGCACGAGCACCTGGCGGCGAAGATATTCATCGATTTCTGCGATGCCGTCAGGCCGGCCGTCTGCCGCTTGGAGCTGATCGCCGGGGTCAGGGGAGGAATCGAAACGACCGTCGTCGCCGGCGAGAAGGACCCGGCGCTGTTGCCCGATATCCGGAAGGGCGCATAGGCCCGCGGCTGGAAGCCGGCGCACTGCCACAGGTCCCCCGGTGGCTGATCCTGAAAGGCGCAAGGTTTTTTAGAAGCCGGAAGCCGGCGCGCCCAAATGCTTCGCGAACGCCGCCGTTACCTGATTCCCAGCATG
>JAJYIN010000093.1 GCA_021790075.1 Actinomycetes bacterium
GATTCCCACGCCGATGTAAAAACCGATGCGGGCCAGCACCGCCACGGCGGTCTCGTCTCCCTCGAGCGCCAGGCGCGAGACCAGTTCGCCATCCAGCTCCTTGCCTTCCGCCCGGGCCCGGCCGAGGCCGGACCGGGGCTGCTCGCCAGCCGCTTCGGCCGCGTAGCGCTTGAGCGCCGTCCCCGACGCCATTGTCTCGAAGCAGCCGTAATTGGGGCAGTTGCCCTGGCAGCGGGGGCCGTTGACATCGATGACCATGTGTCCCAGCTCGGCGGCGCTCCCGGTCGCTCCCCGGTAGAGGCGGCCGCCGATGATGACGCCGCCGCCGATGCCGGTGCCGACCGTGATCATCAGCGCCTCGCCGGCGCCCCGGGCCGCTCCCGCGCGCGCCTCGGCCAGGGCGGCCAGGTTGGCGTCATTGTCGATGAAGACCGGCAGCCCCGTCTTCCCCTGCATGTAGCCGACGAAATCCAGGTCCGCCAGGGGGATGTTGACGGACATCACCGCCCGGCCGCGGGCCCGGTCGATCATCGAGGGGATGCCGAAGCCGGCGCCGGCCGGCGGCGCCGGGGAGCGCGCCTTCAGTTTCTCGACGAGGCCGGTGATGCGCTTCAGGAACGCTTCCTGGCTGGAAGTCTCGGTATCGACCACGATGCTGTCGAGGACTTCCAGCCGTTGGTTGACAATCCCGGCGGATGTGTTAGTGCCGCCGATATCGACGCCGATGACGAGTTTTTCCGGGTGAGTTGCCATTAAGCTGTTATGGGGCGGAGCGAGTCTATCCAAACCGGCGGCTGTTTTCAACGGCGCCGCCGGAAAGCCGCAGAATTGGCAAGCAGCCGCCACGAGCGATGAAGATCCACCGCCTCTGGGCAATTCGAATCTGCGCAGCCGCCGCCGGTGTTTGCCAAAGACCGGGCCGGGGAAACGTCAATACATCCGGCTATTGAAGAACATGTAATAAAATGGTACAAATTATAAGTCCCGGAAGTGGGGGAGGGACGATTTTCAGGAGGAGTTATTGGCTGCGTCGAAGATCTGCTCTGCTGGTTCCGCGAAACGTTTCGCGTGTCCCTCCGATTGCAACCAGTGCAATTTCCTCATTGAAGACCGCCGGGAAGTAGAAGTCGACACCTACCTTCCGCATTTCTCCAACCGCCGCAGGCTCAATACCTGGATTCCCTATTCCTACCGCTTTGCCGGCGACGGCATCCCGGCGGGTCCGGCCGGAACCGCAAGCGAACCTGTGTCGGCCCTGCCGCTGGTGCTGATGACCGGGCTGATCCTGTTCAACCTTCTTGACGCCCTGCTCACCAGGCGCGCCCTTTCCATGGGAATACCAGAGGGCAACCCGCTAATGGCAGGCCTGCTTAACAGCAGCATGCCCGCCGCGCTGGCGCTCAAGTCGGTTTTTGTCGGCGCCGGCGCCTTCATCCTGTGGTGGCACCGGTCCGTGCCCCTGGCGGTCCGGGGCATGGCCGTCGCGACCGGCTGCTACGGCCTGGTGGTGGCTTATCACCTGTTCTTCCAGCTGTCGATGTAAGAATCTATCTCAAAAGGTGGTTCGTGGCGAGGCCGAGCGAAAAGGCCATGGGCAAGGATGCAGGTAAGCAGCCGCCCCGGTTGTTGCCCGGGCGCCGGCGCGCCCTCACGGCCGCGTCCGCAACCCGGACTTGCCGGGCCGGCCGGTCCTGAATCCCTTGCGCCTGCTCCTCTTTCCTGCCAGACTACTGGCGGTTGCCATTGTTGAACCCCTCCCGCCGTGGAAAACGAGTCGACACCGCCAAAACCGTATACGCGCTACAAGAGCTCGCGCCTGCGGCTCAGGAACAAGCCGCTAAAAGTTCCGGAGCCGGGGCAGCCGCCGAAGCGGGGCGGCCGTTCCGCGGGCCCGCCCGGCGCCGGAGTGCCCAAACGCAAGGGCCGCTGGGCCAGGCGCATCGGCATCGCCCTGCTCATCCTGCTCGTCATTCTGCTGGTGCTCGCGGGCGTGATCTACTGGCGGATCGACCGGGCGGTGAAGGCCAGCAACGCGAAGGTGCCCGCCGGCGTCCACCAGGTGCTCAAACCGGCCACCAGCGGACCGGAGAACATCCTCTTTTTGGGAAGCGACCAGCGGCCGGGCGAGTCGTCCCGGTCCGACACCCTCCTAATCATGAGGGTTGATGGCAATTCCAACACGATCTCGCAGCTGTCCATCCCGCGCGACACGCTGACGGACGTCCCCGGTTACGGCCAGGGGAAAATCAATTCCGCCTTTGCCTATGGCGGGCCGGCGCTCGAGATCCAGACGGTGGAGAATCTCACCGGCATCCCCATCAATCATTTCGTCGAGCTCGACTTCTCGGGCTTCCCGGCCATTGTCGACGCCCTCGGCGGCGTGGACATCGACGTGCCCAAGACGATCGATTCCCAGTACCCGTCGGGACTGGACTGGACCCAGGTGCATTTCGACCCGGGCATGCAGCACATGGACGGGCAGCGGGCGCTCATCTACGTCCGGGTGCGCTACTCGGATGACGACTTCCAGAGGATGGGCCGCCAGCAGCAGTTCATGGAGGCCCTCCAGAAGAAGATGTCGGGCCTGAACACCTTCAAGCTTCCCTGGCTGGCGCCTGACATCGTGGACAACGTGGTGACCGACATGTCCACCAGCGACCTGATGCGGCTGGGATGGACCAAATTCCGCACCCCGCCGGAGCGGAACCGCAAGTTCGTCCTCCCGGGAACGCCCGAGGACATCGGCGGCGTCTCATACGTGGTGCTTGATAGCGGCGACACACAGAAGACCATCCGGGATTTCCTGGCCACCGGAGCCTGAGCCGCCAAACTTGGAATTCACCCGGTGGGAAAGCTAGAATACTTAACAGTGGGCCCGTGCCGGGTCCATGTCACTAATTTCCCGCAAGTGTCAAAGCACTTGACCGGCGCTGCCCGGGTGAGGGCCGGAAAAGGTACTGCATGCGCATAGGAGTCGATCTTTCAGTCATCCAGTCCACGAAGAGCGGTGTGGACTGGTACACGCATCACGTGCTCAAGGAGATGATAAACCTCCTGGAGCCGGATGAGCAGCTCTTCCTCTTCAGCAACAGGGAAACCGGTTTCGAGCGGGAAGTGGAGGCCAACCGGCAGGTTTCGGTGGTGCGCAGCCGCTTCCGTTACCAGGAGCCCTGGCGCCAGCTGCTGCTGCCGCTGCTGCTCAAACGTCACCAGATCGACGTCTGCTTCTTCACCAATTTCGTGCTCTCGGTGGCTTCTTCGTGCCCGATGGTGCTTACCATCCACGACCTTTCCTTTAAAATTTTCCCCCGCACGCACTCGCTCAGGAACGTCGTCTGGACGAGGAGCCTCGTGCCGGTCTCGGTGCGCCGCAGCTGGCGTATCATCGCCGTCTCCAACAATACCAAGCTCGACCTGATCAGGCTGATGAACCTGAACAGCTCCAAGGTGGAAGTGATCCATGAGGGCGTCACCGGCGAGTTCAGGCCCGAGCCGGCGGCGGACGACGAGGAAGCCCTGGCCCACTACGGCATCGTCAAGCCGTACGTGCTCTTTGTGGGCACCCTGGAGCCGCGCAAGAACATCAATCTGCTGATCAAGGGTTTTGACAAGATTACCGAAAAACACCCTGATGTCCACCTGGTCCTCGCCGGTCGGCGGGGCTGGATGGCGCAGGCCATCTTTGACGAGCTGGAGCGCCGCGACCTGCTAGGCAAGGTGCATATCACCGGCTACGTGCGCGAACATTACCTGCCCGCCCTCTACCGGCATTCCTCCGCGCTCATCTATCCCTCGCTGTACGAAGGCTTCGGCCTGCCGCCGCTGGAAGCCATGGCTTCCGGAACGCCGGTGATCGTCTCGAAGGGTTCCTCCCTGCCGGAGGTGGTCGGCGACGCGGGGCTGTACGTCAACCCGCTGGACGCCGACGAGCTCGCCAACAAGATGGACATGGTTCTCAGCGACGCCGGTCTGGCCGACGGCCTGCGGGCCAAGGGACTGGAGCGGGCGGGCCAGTTCAGCTGGCAGGGGGCCGCCGAGAAGACCCTGGAAATACTCCGTCAAGCAGCACGTGCCCGAAACAAATAGACCAGACTTGCGAGCCAGGCTGGTGCTCGCGGGCGCCGCGCTGGCAATATTCTGCTCGGCCCTCGAGGTCCGCGCCCCGGTCATCGACCTGCGCTGGTTCAACCTGACCACCTCCAAACTGGCGGCGGTGCTGTTCTTTGCGCTGGTGATCGTCTGGGTGCTCGGGCAGGGCGCGGCCGGCCTGCGCTCCTTTTTCTCCTACCGGGTGCTGGACGCGGCCGTGCTGGCCTTTGTGCTCAGCAACCTGATCTCGGTGGAGGCGGCCACGGACAAGGCGGGCGCCTTCAAGTTCGCCCTGCGCATGTTCTATGCGGCGGGGATGTACCTGGGCATCTCCCGCCTTCCCCGCTTCTTCCGTTCCCATCTGGTGGTGGCCTGGTCGGTGACGGTCACGGTGCTGATGGTGGTCCTGGTGGGGCTGCTGCAGAATTATGTCATCCCGGTCACCTGGGACTGGTTGCTGGAGCCCTTTGAGGAAGGCATCACCACTTTTGGCGCCTTTTACAACCTGCGGGTCGCGTCAACGCTGCCTTTCCCCACGGTGCTGTCCATGTATCTGGAGCTGTGCATGCCCATTGCCCTGGCGCTGGGACTGTGGCTGATCAGCAGCGAGACCCGCCCCGGCCGGCGGCGCTGGCTCTGGGCCGCCACCATCGCGGGGACCGTCGCCATCATGATGGTGCAGCTGTTCACGTATACCCGCAGCGGCCTGGTGGCGGCGCCGGCGTCCCTGCTCATCGGGGCGGCGCTGGCGGCCCTGTTCGGGTTCGGCCGCCGCGTCTGGGCCATGTTTGCGCTGGCGGCGCTGATCCTGGGCGCCATCCTGGGCGGCTGGGTGCTTTTCAGCAACAAGATGGATGTCCGCCTGGGGCTGTCCCAGCCGGAGAACCGCTACGGGGCCCAGTACCAGCTGCTTGACATCCCCCAAGACATGCAGCCGGACCAGGAATATGTCGCCCGCATCCACGTCAAGAACACGGGCTCGCTCTACTGGGGGGCGAGCGGCGACAACGAGGTGAACGCTTCTTGCCGCTGGGTCTCGTATCCTGACGGCCAGGAACAGACGGATGTGCCCTTCATCATCAGCTATCTGCCGCATGATATCGGCCCGGGGCAGGAGGGGGATATCGATGTCACCTTCCATACGCCGGCGACTCCCGGCCGGTATGTGCTCGATTTCGACCTGATTGAAGTGCACGTGGCCTGGTTCTCCAGCGCCGGAGTCCCAGGACTCAAGGTGCCGCTCGATTTCACCAGCGGCACCGGCCGGCAGTTCCAGATCACGGGGCCGGCCACCCGCTTTGACGCCCCGGCTCCAGACGAAACCGCCACGCCTCGCAGCCAGCTATGGCGCGCCGCGCTCAGGATGTGGAAGGACCATCCCATCCTCGGCATCGGCCCGGACCAGTTCCGCAACCATTACACGGATTACCTGAACGTTACCCCCGATAACCGCATCCGGACGCATGACATCTTCCTGGAAACGCTGGCCAACACCGGCGTCATCGGCCTGGTGGTGATGGTCTACCTGCTGGGCACGGCTGCCTGGGCGCAGCTGAGGCTGGTGCGCGACCGGAAGCTGGGTTGGGACATGCGCCTGCTGTCGCTGGGGCTGCTGGTGGGGCTGACCGCTTACGTCGGCCACGGCCTGTTGGACTGCTTCCTGTGGCAGACCGGCGTGTCATTCCTCTTCTTCGGCCTGTTGGGGCTGACTTCCTGGCTCGACTACGAGCGCCGGAGGAGGGGTTAAGAATCTGCCGGCGGGACCGGCCCGCGGGCGGGCGGCGCGCGCCGCTTGCGTCCGGCGGGTCAGCCGGCGGCCTGCCTGAGCACGTCCAGGGTCAGCCGGGCGGTCTTTTCCCAGCTGAACAGCGACGCCCGTTTCTTGCCGCGTTCCACCAGCAGGTTCCTGGTGCCGGAATCCAGCGCGATCAGCTCCATGGCGGCGGCCAGTTCCTCGATGCTCTCCGGCTCGATGAGCACCGCGGCGTGGCCCGCGACTTCCGGCAGCGACGAGCGGTTGGATGTGATCACCGGGGTGGAAGCGGCCATCGCTTCCAGCACCGGCAGGCCGAAGCCTTCATAGAGGGATGGAAAGACCAGCGCCGTAGACATCCGGTAGATGGCCGGGAGATCTTCGGTGGGCACGTATCCAGGGACAGCCACCCGGTCCGGGTCGATGTTGCCGATCTGGCGGGAAAGCTCCGGGTCGGCAAAGATGCGGTTGCCGGCTCCCACCAGGACCAGCCCCTGCTGCTCCTTCACCGCCCCTGGCAGATGGCGGTAGGCTTCCAGCAGCGTCCTTAAGTTCTTGCGCGGCTCCAGGCTGGAGATGGAAAGGAAGAACCTGTCCGGCAGGTTGTGGCGCCGCCGCACCGTTTCCAGTTCCGCCTTGGGGATGCGCCGGCGGAAGGCGGGGGAGACGCCCAGGGGGATGACGGTTATCTTTTCCGGGGGAAGCCCGTAAGCGCTCATCAGGTCATTCCTGGTGCTCTCGGAGTCGGTGATCACGTGGCGGGCCTGCGCCGCGATTCGGGGGATTAGCTTCCGGTAGTAAAGCGCGAAAGTACGCGAGAAATATTCGGGAAAGAGGAGGAAGGCAAGGTCATGGATTGTCACGACGCTGGGGACGGGCGGATTCAGGGGGGCCACGTTGGCGGGGTTGAAGAGCACGTCGACGCCGGCTCTCCGGACCATCCGCTTAAGGAGCGATTGTTCCCAGACCATTCCTTTGAGCGGGCTGTCGGCGGGAACGAAACTGGTGGCCAGCGGCAACCCGGCATCGTCACGGCGGCCCTCGCGGCCGGAAAAGACGGTAATGCGCAAATCCGGGGAAGCCAGGCCGCACAGCGACCGGGTCACCTCCCGGGCGTAATGCTGCACCCCGGTGAGCTGCCGGAAGATGGACCGCCCATTTATGCCAATATGATACATGCGCCCGATTTTAGCATTGCGGCCGCGGCTCCGACAAAGAAATGGCCCCGGGCGGCACGAACAGAAAGCGCGCTTGCGCCCGCTAGGAAAACCCGGCCGGTGGGCAGTAAAGCGCGCCTGGGGCCGGCAAAGAAATGCCCGCCCGCCCTGTCAATGCGTTAAAATAACCACGGGGACAATTTCTTGTTGAACAACGCGAAAAAATTCCTGACCTCTCACCGGTTTTCCCACATTACCCTGGTTCTGGGCGACCTGCTGGGGGTAATGGTGGGATACCGCCTGGCTTTTGCCGTGTATTTCCAGCTGGGCGTCTGGTACGTCAGCACTGATCCGGGGGTGGAGCAGCCTTCCATCAGTTTTTACATGGCGGTCTCGTTCGTCATCCTCCCTCTTTTCTGGGCGCTATTCAAGCTGCACGGCCTCTACCGGTTCCGGCTCAACCTGAGCCTGCTGGAGGTGCTGCCGCCCATCATCTCCGCTGTCACCGAGGCTTCCATGCTGCTGCTGGGCGTGACCATCCTCATATTCCCGCCCACGCACTATTCGCGTAACGTCATCGTCCTGTCCTGGCTCATCGTCATCGTCAGCGTATCGATTGTCCGCTTCGGCGTCTACCAGATGCTCAAGCTGGGCCGCCGGCACGGCTGGTACGTGAAGAACACCCTGGTGCTGGGAGCGGGTAGTGTCGGCGTCGCCGCCGCGGGGAAGCTGCTGCGCAATCCCGGGCTCGGCCTGCGCTTCATCGGCTTTCTGGACGAGAAGCCGTCCGGCAATGCCGCCAGACTGGGGAATTGCCACATCTTTGACGACTACTCCAGACTGGAAGAGGTGTTGACTCGTTACCACATCCAGCACATGGTCGTGGCATTCTCCCGTGACCGTCACGACCAGATCGTGGAGCTGATGGAGCGCTGCC
>JAJYIN010000094.1 GCA_021790075.1 Actinomycetes bacterium
CGGTATTTCAATCTGATGCCTCTTCATGATCGCTCCTCGCAACAGGATTAGACCCTGGACGAAATTATACCATCAAGAGTTTTTTCATTCAGGCTTAAGTGGACAGGAAACGTGCCTGCAGGGGACATACGTTTCCTATGTTCCTGCATACGGTCCCTCTTAATCGATAAAGACCCGATTTTGCAAGGCTTCTGCTTCGCTGAGGTACTACTTCAAGGACCTGATGAACAAGGCCGAGAAGGCGTTCACGACTCCGGGCCCCGCGTTTCTCAATGTGATCTCTCCGTGCCCGCGCGGCTGGCGGACCCCCGGCGACCAGACCATCGCCCTGGCCAAGGAAGCCGTACAGTCATGTTACTGGCCTCTATACGAAGTCGAGTACGGCAAATACAAGATCAACTACAAGCCCAAGGGCGACAAGAAGACTCCGGTCGCCGACTGGATGAAGAAGCAGGGCCGCTTCGCCCACCTGTTCAAGCCGGGCAACGAGGCGCTGCTCGAGGACATCCAGGAGTACATCGACCGGAAGTGGGAAGAGCTGCTAAAGAAAGAAGAGTGCCTTTAGGAGACGTTAGCGACAGTAAGCGACAGGGACGTACGTTTCCTTTGTTTCCTTATTGCTGATTCCGCTTGACGGTTATGCAGTTCTATTCGGGCGGCCCTGACGGGCCGCCTTTTTTTTATTCAGAGCCCGTTCCGCAGGTTTTTCGCTTCAGCATGGCAATTCCGGATAACAAAATTGAGAGCTTGTCACATAAGTTTGATCTTTTTTTACTAAATGAAAGCGATAACGAAATCTCTGGTTTTCGTATGGTTTATGTGTAGACGTGAAACCCTTTTGAACCCACAGTTCGGTTTGATAAGTGGTCGATCCGTCCGGATTTTCTTCGGTAATTTCCCACGTAGTTCCCCCAAACCCTATCGATGGCTCTTCTGGATATCCCGGGGGCCACTCGCCATCAATGTCGGTAGAAACATGCTCTAAAGCCACCCAAGATGAAGGCTTATCTTTCTTTACCGTAATGGTATAACGGTATGTCATCATGGAACCAGTGGCTTCTCCAATCAACTCAGCCTTTTGGCTAACGATCCAGGGATCTGTGACAGATGTTGCGGTTGATTGAGTTCTTCCCATGTCGTTAGCTCTCGCTATCTCCATAGCTTTGCTACGTGCTTCTTGTCCAGCTTGAGTGATCGCTTTATTCATTACTTCATAAGAATCAGCCTTCGTCGATGCTGAGTCGCCATTGCTGGAGCATGAAGCGATGGCCAAAGCTGCCATAAGGCTGACAGCGACAATTAATCCCTTTAACCAATATTTCATTTCACGTCCCTGGATTGAGGTTGTTGAAAATCTAGACTACTTTTTTGTCCGCCCGTTTTAGACGTTTCATATGAAAAGTGTCATCGAATGCTACCCCCCCCCGACATTTTGTCAATATGGAATGATTTGAGAATGAAGTAACGGCGGGAAGTTCCGGGACGGATGTCACCGTGAACTTTTTCTTTGATACGAACTAGGGTTTGATTTTATTCAGCTGGCTGGCTAGCGATGGCAGTGAGATTGCCTGGATATCATCGCCCAGGGGATATGTTTCGTCCCCCGGGTAAACAACAAACTTGCGTGCGGGGTCCAGATCTGCGCACGCTGAGTGAAACCCTCGCTCGACACGTGGAGTCAGGCTGCGTTTTACCTCGATAGCCCATTGCTTGCCGTTTGGGAAGTTCAACACCAGGTCGATCTCCGCGCCACCGCTGGACCGGTAAAAATATCCATCCGCGCCACCAGGTGAAACAGCCAGCAGATTTTCAATGACGAAACCTTCCCAGCTTGCCCCCACGATCGGATGAGAAAGCAATGCCTCCCTGTCACTGATTCCCAGCAAGCAATGAACGAGGCCGCTGTCGCGAACATAAACCTTGGGGGATTTCACCAGCCGTTTGCCAACATTGGCGCGCCAGGGAGGCAGCCTTCGGACAAGCAGCAGATCGACGAGCAAGTCGATGTAGGAGGCGGCGGTTTTGGCGTCTACTCCGAGGCTGCGTGCCAGCTGGGCGATGTTGATTAGCCCGCCCTGGCCGTGAGCAAGCATGGTCCAGAAACGGCGCAGGGTCTCCGCTATGCGAGGGCCGAACTGGGGAATATCCCGTTCCAGGTAGGTGCGGATGAAATCCTGCCGCCAGCGGAGGCTCACGGCATCATTGGAGGCGAGAAAACTCTCCGGGAAACCGCCACGGAGCCAGAGCCGGTCTGGCACACCTGCCGCTGCCGTCTTTTCCCTCGCTCCTGTTTCCAGCACATCGAAGGGAGAAAGCTCCAGATAGCTGACCCGGCCGGCGAGTGTTTCGCCTGACTGCTTGAGCAGGTCCAGGGAAGCCGAACCCAGTAGCAGGTAAAGGCCATTGCGCCTTCCTTTTCGTCGAGCGCGATCGATCAAACCGCGCAGTACGGGGAACAGCCCCGGTGTGCGGTGGATTTCGTCCAAGATGACCAACTGCTCGAGATGGTCGGCCAGATACAGTTCTGGCTCTGAGAGCTTTGCGAGGTCCTGCTCGGATTCCAGATCCAGATAAATTGCCCGGTCCTTCTTTTCCAGGGACAACGCCAGCGTTGTTTTTCCCACCTGCCGCGGACCTAGCAGCACCACGGCGGGGGTTTCCCGCAGCCGCTGTTTCAATATTGGGCGAATTCGACGCTTAATCATCATTGTAATTATGGAATACTATTCCGTTAATTGCAATGTTATTTATGGCCGTAGCGCGTTTCTCGGCCTTTCTGCCTGTTCCTTGCCTTTTTGTAGACAGCAAGCTTCTCCCGCTTACCGACGGCAATCACGAGCACGCAGATTTTCTTGTCCTGGACCTCATACACGAGCCGGTAGCCAGAAGCGCGCAACTTGATCTTGTAATGATTTGGGAAACCGCTCAGCTGACTGGCTGGAACATACGGATTTTCAAGGCGCTCCGCCAGTTTCTTTTTGAATTGCAGCTGGACTGGGCGGTCCAGCTTCTTCCATTCCCTGAGCGCAGTGGGAAGGAACTGGAGCCGGTAGCTAGAGCTCATCGATGTCGACTACGACGGCCTCTATCTTTTCATGCTGCCGCTCCCTGACGATCTGGCCGAGCTGATAGTCTTCGAGCCTTTCCATTATCATTTCGTACGTGTCAGCAGGAATCAGGTAGGCGGTTGGAGTGTTGTGATTGAGAATCGCGACCGGCTCGCCTTCTGATTTCTCGATCAGGGCGCTTGGATTTTTCTTCAATTCCGAAATGCTGGCCGAGCAGTTGGCAAGAACGGATTTCATTATTTCACCTCAAATAATCTGGTCATAATTTCGGTCTTATTTTATCACTGCTTTAATACCTGATTCAAGTGCCTTTGCTCTTGCTCAGCTTCTTCCCGAATTTGACCGGAGAAGACATCGGAAAGATTGAAGTTCCCCCGATTTTATCTTCCTGGGAGACATCGAGCGAATTCTTGCCAGCGTCCGTGCCGTTTACGTAACGCCAAGATCGGAAACAGGTAGTTAGGAAAAGTCTGTCCCCATTGTTAGAATCTGCATCATGCCCATAATCGTACAAAAATACGGCGGCACCTCCGTGAGAGACACCGGACGCATCAAGAATGTGGCGCGGCGGCTGTGCGCGGCGCAGGATGAGGGCTACCAGGTGGTGGCCGTGGTCAGCGCCATGGGCGATAGCACCGACGAGCTCATGCAGATGGCGCATCAGATATCCGCCGAGCCGCCCGAGCGCGAGCTGGACATGCTGCTGTCGACTGGCGAGCGGGTCAGCGTGGCCCTGCTGGCCATGGCCATTTACGAGCTGGGGCATACGGCCATCTCCCTGAGCGGCAATCAGGCGGGCATCCAGACTAACACGATGCACACCAGGGCGCGGATCACAGCGGTGAGAACCCGCCGGTTAAGGGAAGAGCTTGATAGTGGTAAGATTGTCCTTGTCGCTGGTTTCCAGGGCGTTTCGCCCGATGAGGACATCACCACCCTGGGACGGGGCGGTTCCGATACGACCGCGGTGGCCCTGGCCGCCGCCCTAAAGGCGGAAGTATGCGAGATTTACACGGACGTGGACGGCGTCTACACCGCCGACCCCAACGTGGCTCCCGGAGCCCGCAAGCTGGACGCGGTCTCATACGGGGAGATGCTGGAGATGGCGGCAACCGGCGCGGAAGTGCTGATGCTGCGGTCGGTGGAATATGCCCAGAAATACAAGGTGCACCTCAAGGTGCTCAGCAGTTTTTCCAACCAGCCCGGCACCTGGGTCAGAGAGGAAGATGAGAAGATGGAAAAAGCCGTCGTCAGCGGCGTCACACATACCACGGACGAGTCCAAGCTCACCCTGCTGAGGGTGCCGGACCGGCCCGGCGTTGCCGCCACGGTCTTCGGCGCCCTGGCGGAGCGGAACGTCAATGTCGACATGATCATCCAGAACGTCAGCGAGCAGGGCACCACGGACATCTCTTTCACGGTGACGCAATCAGATCTGCCGGCGGCGCAGCAGGCGCTGGACATTATCACGGACGAGCTGGGCGTCGCCTACGTCATCGGCGGCCAGATGGGGAAGGTTTCCATCATCGGCGCCGGAATGAAGAGCTACCCCGGCGTCGCCGCCAAGATGTTCAAGACGCTGGCGGATGAAGGCATCAACATCGAGATGATCAGCACCTCGTCGATCAAGGTTTCCTGCGTCATCGAACGGGACCGGGTGGAAGAGGCGGTCCGGGCGCTGCACCAGGCTTTCAGTCTGGACGAGGAATGATGACTCGGGGACACCATACTATTTATTTGCAGGCGTTTTGCAGAATGTCATTTCGGACTTGCGCCCCCTTTTGCAAAATGCCTGCAAATAAATAGTATGGTGTCCCCGAGTTTTTCGAATCGATATGAATGACTCTGTCTACAACATAGCCGTTGCCGGGGCCACCGGGGCCGTCGGTTCCGTGATGCTGAAGCTGCTGGAGGAGCGGGATTTCCCCGCGGCCAGCGTGCGGCCGCTTGCCTCGGCCGGTTCCGCCGGCAAGACCGTGACCTTCCGCGGCGAAGAGCTGGAGGTCCAGGAACTGACTTCGGAAAGCTTCGCCGGCATCGACATCGCCCTGTTCTCCGCGGGCGCCGCCCGCAGCCGGGAGTTCGCCCCGGCCGCTGTGGAAGCCGGCGCCGTGGTCATCGACAATTCCAGCGCCTTCCGGCAGGAGCCGTCCGTGCCGCTGGTAGTGCCTGAGGTGAATCCGGAAGACCTAAAGTGGCATGAGGGCATCATCGCCAATCCCAACTGCTCGACCATCCAGATGGTGGTGGCGCTGAAGCCGATCTACGACGCCGTTGGCATCGAGCGTATCGTGGTCACTACTTTTCAGGCGGTATCAGGCACCGGCAACGCCGCCATCGAGGAACTATTCCGCCAGTCGGAGGCGGTGCTCAAGTCCGAGGAACCGGCGGCGCTGGTGTACCCGTACCAGATTGCGTTCAACTGCCTTCCCCATATCGAGAGCTTTCACGACAACGGTTATACCAACGAGGAAGTGAAGATGGTCAAAGAGACCCGCAAGATCTTCGTCGATCCCCTCATCGGCATTACCGCCACCTGCGTGCGCGTGCCCGTGTTCACCGGACACAGCGAAGCCGTGAACATCCGCACCTCCCGGGAAATCTCGGTGGAGGAAGCGCGGCGGCTGATGTTGGCGGCGCCGGGCGTGCTCCTGATTGATGATCCGGAAGCGCTCAGGTATCCGATGCCGGTTGAGGCCACCGGGCATGACGAGGTCCTGGTGGGCCGCATCCGCCGCGATGAGTCGGCTGAGAACTCGCTGAACCTGTGGGTAGTCAGCGACAACGTCCGCAAGGGCGCCGCTACCAACGCTCTTCAGATCGCTGAGCTCCTGGTCGCGGAGGGGCTGCTGACCTAGCCGGACGCTGCCCCGGCGCAGCAGCAGGCCGCACGCTATCCCTGCAGCTCGCCGCCCATGCCCCACTGGCTCCTGGGCACATCCCGGAAAACGATCCAGACGTGCTCCTTGGGGGTGCCGGCGATCTCCACGAACGCCTCCGTGATCCGGTCGACCAGCTGCTGTTTCTGTTCCTGGGTGCGTCCCTCGTACAGTTTTACCTCAATGAACGGCATCAGTCCCCCAGCCAGGGTTCGAGTTCTTTGAGAAGCTTTTTCTTGGAAAGGGCGCCGATGAGGCGCTTTTTGACTTCGCCGCCCTCGAACAGGAACAGCGTCGGGATGCTCAGCACTTCATATTTAGCGGCGGTTGACTGGTTGTCGTCGACATTCAGCTTCATCACCCTGATGCCGGCGCAGGTATCGGCGATCTCTTCGAGCGCGGGCGCCATGGCCCGGCAGGGCCCGCACCAGGGCGCCCAGAAATCCACGAGCACCGGGCCGGGTGCCTTGAGGACCTCAGCCTCGAAACCGGCGTCGTCCACATCAGGCAGCATGTCGCTCACCAGTCCTCCTCTTCCACGTACTTCTCCGCCTCAACAGCGGCCAGGGCGCCCTCGCCGGCGGCGACCGCCACCTGTTTCAGCAGATTGGCACGGCAATCGCCGCAGGCAAACACGCCGGGGACGTTGGTCCGGAGCGCTTCATCGGTGATGATGTACTCGCGCCCGTCCAGCTCCACCAGGCCCTCGCAGAACTCCGTGTTGGGAACAGCGCCGATATAAAAGAAGACGCCGTCGATCTGGTAACTGGTGCGCTCGTGAGTGTTCTTGTTCTCGACCACCATCTCTTCTACCTTGCCGTTACCCAGGATCTTCTTCAGATGAGCATCCCAGATGAATTCAATCTTCGGGTTCTCCAGCGCGCGCTCCCGGAGGATCTTGTCGGCCCTGAGCTCGTCGCGGCGATGGACTATATAGACCTTGCTGGCAAACCTGGTCAGAAAGATGGCTTCTTCGACGGCTGAGTTGCCGCCGCCGATCACGGCCACCACCCGGTCGCGGTAGAAAGCGCCGTCGCAGGTGGCGCAATACGAGACTCCCTTTCCGTGGAACTCCTCCACTCCTGGGATTTCCAGCTTCCTGGGCTCGGAGCCGGTGGCGATGATCACAGACCTGGCGCTCAGCGTGCTGTCGGCAAGCTTCAGCAGCTTGAGCTTCCCGTCGGCCTCGAGGGAGATCACTTCCTTGATTTCCTGTATCTCGGCGCCAAACTCGAGCGCCTGCTGCTTGATGCGTTCGGTCAACTCATAGCCGCCGATGCCATCGGGGAAACCGGGATAGTTCTCGATAACGTCGGTGGTCGCCGCCTGGCCGCCTGTGGTGGCCTTTTCCAGCACCAGCGTCTTCATCCGCGCCCGGCCGCAATAGAGAGCCGCTGTCAGCCCGGCAGGACCCCCGCCCACGATAATCACGTCATATGGTTCCGCCATGCTTCCTTCCCTTTGTTTGGAGTGATTTTACCAGATTTTGACGGCGTCATGCCCCTGGGGATTCATCCGACAGAGGGGCTCGGAGAGCCGGCGGCCGCATGCCGGCCATATGCGGGTGTGGAGCAGGAATTGATCTGATAAGGGGGGCGGCCCGAAGGGCCGCCCGGGGAATGGGATGAAGATCGCCAAAGGGACTGACCCAGACCAATTGGATGAAAGCCACCATCGGCAATCAAGAACACATTAACACTTAAGAACTTTTTATTCAAGCTATAATAAATCTGACAAGTCAAGTAATATATGGTCTATGAACCTTTGTACCGCTGACTGTGAAATTGGCCACTGGTGGACGGATGACATTGGCGGCACGGGCCGGTCCTCATCTGATATCAGGCTCCATCAGTATTACTATCAGTACGCAGCCTGCCTGGAGGATCACCAGGCACATCAGCAGGATCCAGTCTTTGAGCTGGTTGGTCCGGCTCCAGCGCTCGTCATCGCGCTCCCCGGCTTCTTCCCTCCAGGCATCTTTATATTCCC